>CAVKVK010000001.1:0-13010 GCA_963659855.1 Parabacteroides distasonis
GAACCATACACAATTGCAATGATTTTAAAAGAAATTCTGCCGGCTCCTTATACTTTTCAGATTACAGCCTCTGATATTTCCTTAAAATCTTTGATGGTTGGTCAGCAGGGGTTTTATCCTGAGTCGAGAATCCAGGGAATTCCTGCAAATTATTTGAGCAGATATTTTACTAAGACAGAAACCGGCTATCAGGTTACGAAAGATTTAATTTCTTCAATTAAGTTTGACTATCATAATCTTAAAAATGATTCTGGAATGCGCAATCTTGATGTTGTTTTTTGCCGGAACGTTTTGATTTATTTTGACGAAGCTGCACAAAAGAACTGTATTGACCGTTTTTGGGACGCAATGGGCAGAAAATCTTATCTTTTTATTGGACATTCTGAATCTTTGTTTGGAATGGATACTAAGTTTGAATTTTTAAAAACGAACTGGGCCTGTTTGTATCAGAAAAATATTTAATCGGGTGAATGTCGATTTTTTTAGTTGAATTTACTATTCACCTTTTTTATAAAAAAAAGTGACGGGGGATTTTGATGGACGATATTTCGGTTTTTGTATGTGATGATTCTGCCTTGATGAGAAATGTAATTACAAGAGTTATTGACAATACTCCTGGAATGAAAGTTGTTGAAAAGGCAATGAACGGACAGTTTTTAATCAATAAACTCGAATACACAAAACCGGATGTAATTGTTCTGGACATTGAAATGCCTGTAATGAACGGAATTGAATACCTTCGTTACAGAAAAGAACATGGGCCGGATATTCCTGTCATAATTCTTTCTTCGATTGCAGAAAAAGGTGCTGCAGTTACTGTTGAAGCTCTTGAACTTGGAGCCTGCGATTTTATTACAAAGCCAAACGGTTCAATTTCTGCCGACATTAATTCTGTTGCTGACCGTTTAATCGAAATGATTGCTTCTTACGGCGGAGCCCAGGCAAGAATAAACGGAAAAACTGTTTATGGCATTGATTATTACGTAAAGTTGAATTCTCAGCGCGCAATTGAACGCAAATTGCAGAGTGCGCTTGGAGAAAAAGCAAAAGACGTTACAATGTCTTTCTTAAAAACAAATCTTGTTCCGGAAGAACAAAAGCTGGTGCAGATTCATCAGGTGCAGACTTCTGTCCAGAAAGAAATAACTCCGATAACGCCTTTACAGCCTTCCGGCAAAATTGAATTGATTGCAATTGGAATTTCTACCGGCGGTCCAAATGCCCTGCGCGAAATGTTTGCAGAAATCGATCCTGACGTAAAACAGCCGATAATGGTTGTTCAGCATATGCCTGCTGGTTTTACAAAAGAATTTGCAGCCAGCTTGGATAGAATTTGTCCTTTGAGTGTAAAAGAGGCAGAAGATGGAGAAGCTCTCGAAGGCGGACACGTTTACATTGCTCCTGGGAATTTTCATATTTTTGTTGAACGCACACCGATGGGTAAATATCTTGTAAGAACAAATCAGGAACCGCCACGCAACGGTCACAGACCTTCTGCCGACGTTTTGTTTGAATCTGTTGCAAAAGTTTTTGGTAACCACAGTCTCGGCGTTATTATGACAGGTATGGGCAAAGACGGCGCCGTTGAATTAGCAGAAATGCGCAAAAAGGGAGCCGGGACTTTAGGGCAGGATGAACAGTCTGCAATTGTTTATGGAATGCCGCGAGTTGCCTGGGAACTTGGTGCTGTTCAAAAGCAGGTCAGCTTAAAAGACATGGCAAAGGAAATCAGCCGCCTGGCAAAAGAAAACGCCTGATGTTTTTTTACTAAAGAAGCTGCCTGATTATTGGTTTAGAAGGAATAAACGGTGCTCGGCTTAATGCAAGAACTATTCCTTCGCCTGCAAAAAATGCCAGAAGGCACAGCGCAAACTTAAAATATTCATTTACGCAAAAATTAAAAGCCGTAAGAATCTGAACTGAAAAAATCCCTGCAAGTGCGCATAAAATTATTGGAAAAAAAAGCGCACAGATGCCGAACAAAAATTTTACCGGCGGTTTTAGTTCAATGCGGACAATAGTTCCTTCCGAAAGTTTAAAATGTGTCGAATTTATGCCAACGAAAGTTTTATTGTTTTTTCCGCAATTTTTAATTGAAGGACAGTTTATGCATGCTGCCGAAAAAACCGGCGCAAGAATAACTTTTTGAGAATTTTCTGTAACTGATAAAACTCTTGCTAAACTAAGCATCTATCTGTCCATGATTTTTAATTGATTCCATTTGTTTTTTGCATAATTCAAATCCAGTTTTGTTACCGAGTTCAGCATATGTGTCGCGCAAATTAAAAAGGGCATCGTAATAATATGGATTAATTGAAATTGCATTTTCAAACGCATCTGCAGCGTTGTCGTATTTTTCCATATTAAAATAAATTACTCCAAGCGTATTCCATAAATGTGAATTTTTTGAATTACAGTCAAGTCCAAATTTACAAAAATCCATGGCTTCTGCAGTAAGCCCAATGTTAAAGTCTATTAAAGCCAGAGATTCAATAACTTCATCATCTTCTTCCTCAATGGAAAAAGCCTTTGCGAGAGATTCTTTTGCCATAAAAAGATCTCCACTGTCGCGGTAAGTAATGCCAAGGTTATACCATAAAAGATAATTGTTTTTTTCAATGGAAAGAGCCTTTTTAAAGCATGCGATTGCTTCTTTATAGTCTCCGTTGGAAGCAAGTTGAATTGCCTGCGTATTCAACTGAGATGCATTTTCGATAAGTGCCGGCATAAATTCCTCCTGCTAAAGCATTTTGTTAAAAAGTTCTTTTATTAAAGTTCCGCCTGTGGTTGTCGTGTCAAAAAGTTCTGCAAGTTCTTCAGCCTTTTTTGTAACTAAAGTTCGTCCTTTTTCTTCTGCCTTAATAATTGCACCATTTTTCTGCAGAATTGATATAGCTTTTTCTACAGCCGGGCTTTCGATTCCCTGCTTTCGTGCCTGCACAAAAAGTTCAGAAAGTTCTTTTTCGTCCTGAGGGCAGGATTCCAGGTGCAGCAGAACCGGCAAAGATTTTTTGCCCTCTACAATGTCGTCTCCGCGTTTTTTGCCGGGATTTCCAGTTGTAAGATTTTTTACATCATCAATAATCTGGAATCCAACTCCAATATCCTGGGCAATCTGTCCTGCCTGTTCAACTTCGCTGTCAGTTCCGCCACCAGCAAGAATTCCTGTTTTTACAGCAAGGCGAGCCAATGTTCCGGTTTTATTTCTGACCATCGCTGTATATTCTTCGATCGAAGGAATTAAATCCGGATTTCTGTGCCACTTTATGTCCATTGCCTGGCCCAGATGTAAAAGGCGCAGTTCTGTTAAAAAAAGATCATAAAAGCGTAATTTTGCAGAATCTTCAAGTTCAATTTTTTTAATTGCCGAAGCAGCTTCAAAATAAAGCCAGCTTGCCGCATTTATTGCAACGTCCATTCCGTAACTTATGTGTGCGCAAGGTTTTCCACGGCGAGTGTCGGCTCCGTCTTCAATATCGTCGTGAATCAAACTTGCCGTGTGTGCAAATTCTACGAGCGGAGTAAGCATAAAGGCTTTTTCAATGTCCGCATCTGTTTTTTTAGCTTCCTTTACCATTTCGGCACACAAAACTAAAAGCAGAGGACGCCAGCGTTTTCCACCAAGCGAAATTAAATGCGCACAAGGCTGTGTTAAAACGTCAATGTGCCCCTGATTTATGCATGAATCAATTTTTCCAAAAGAAAGTTCTTTCCACGCATCGTCGATTGTTGACGGTAAAAATTCTTTAAGTACAAGTTTTATTTTTTCAAGTCTTTTGCTAAATTCGCTGTTCATGATTTTAGTATAACTTAAAAACTCACTTTTGTAATCTATAACTAAAATGGAGCCACAGACGGCAGTGCCTTTCGGCACATTCTTTTTACACTCCGGCTTTTCGTGGCTGACGGTGCTGTGCACCCGCTTCGCGGCCACTACAATCCGGGCTATTTAATGTTTTAAGAATTGTCCAAAAATATTACGACAAAGTTTATGTAAAATTGTTAAAAAAAACGTTAAAATCAACCGATTAAAAAGATATGGCTTCTAACACTTATGAAAAACCGGATTTTTGGTCGCAAAAAGCTTTTTCGGAAGGTTATCCTGCGAGATCCGTTTATAAATTAAAAGAAATTGACGAAAAGTTTCATCTTCTCAAAAAAAGCAGCACAGTCCTTGATCTTGGTTCTGCGCCAGGCAGCTGGACAACATTTTTGCTCAGAAATTTAAGCGCAGAAGGCAAGGTTGTTTCCTGCGATTTAAATCCGCTTGCAAAAGATGTAAAGGGCGACAACCTTGTTTTTATTCAGGGCGACCTTACAGACAATGCAATCAGAGAAAGCATTAAAAACGAAGGTCCTTTTGATCTTGTTGTCTGCGATGCTGCCCCAAAAACTACAGGCAACAGAATCGTTGATACAGCGCGTTCACAAGGGCTTGTAAAAATGGCAATTTATTATGCTCATACAATGTTGCGTCAGGGCGGAAACTTTGCAGTTAAGGTTTTTCAAAATGGAGACCAGCAGTCTTTATTAAAAATGATGCGCGAAATTTTTGAATCCGCAAAAGGATTTAAGCCGGTTGCCTGCCGGGCAGAAAGTTTTGAAACTTACTTAATCGGCATAAATAAAAAAAGTGCGCTTTAACTTAAGAATGAGAGATTTATGAAAAATAGAAAATTAAAAAAGATATTCAATATAAGAACCTTAGAATGTTTTGCAGTTGCAATGGCATTTTGTTCAGTTGTGCTTGTTGTTTCGCTGATTATTCAACCGCAGGAACAGATCGAAAACGGTCAGGGTGGTTTTGAAACTCCTTCTGGCCCGGTTGTTACAGAAAGCGATGTCGCAGGAACTTCAGAAGAAACTTTTGAAAATCTGAGCGAAATTACTTACAGTTCATACCGCGTACGCAAAGGCGACATGATTAGTGTAATCGCAACAAACTTTGGTATTACAGAAGACACAATTATTTCTGTAAATAATATTCGTTCTTCAAGACTTCTTCAGATTGGAACATATTTAAAAATTCCTTCAATCCCAGGAATTCTTTATACAGTGCGCAAAGACGGCGAAACTGCTGATTCAATTGCACAAAAATATAAAATTGACACAGTAAAACTTTGTAATGTAAACAGCCTTGCTCAGGAAACTTCGCTTACTGCAGGAACAATGCTTTTTTTGCCAGATGCTCATTTGGATTGGGTTACAAGGCAGGAAATTAACGGAGACTTATTCAAAAAACCGATCCACGCAAGATGGTATTTGTCTTCCAGTTATGGCTGGAGACAGTCTCCATTTACAGGCGCGAGAACCTACCACGGTGGAGTTGATATGGCCTGTTCTCAGGGAACAAGAATTTACGCTGCAATGGACGGAAAAGTCAGTGCAACGGGATTCAACAATACATACGGAAACTATGTGATTGTTACTCATCATTCCGGATATAAAACTTTGTACGGACACATGAGTGCAATTGCGGCTGTAAAAGGTCAGTATGTAACACAAAACAGCGTAATTGGTTATGTTGGAAGCACTGGCTTAAGTACAGGCCCGCACCTGCATTTTACAGTTTTTAAGAACGGAAAGCAGATAAATCCTCAGAATTTGTGGAATTAGCGAATTCGGCTTTTTTATAAAAACAAATAATCGGTAAAGTAGAGCTTTTTTATTTTCTGCAAAACAAGCAGTGAATTAATCTGTTCAAGCAGTTCTTTGTTTACGGAATTTTCTCCTTTTTTGCTGAGTTCCTGAGTTGTGTGCAAAGAAAAATATTCAATTATTAAATTTTGAATCCGTTTTGTGTTGCGATCGAGTTCTTCATAAAAACTTATGTCGTTTGCTTCGTATTCAATATACGGCGTAATTATTACTACTGCGGATTTTCCGTTTTTGTCTGCCTTTGTTGCTGCACGCAGTTTTCCTAAATTTGTAAAAGCGGATTGTTTTTCTGTTTGCGCGCTTTGAGCGGATTTAAATTGAGTTTCGTTTTGTATTACGATTTTTTGTCCTTCTTTTGAATTAAAAATCAGAACCGTCGTTGTAATTATTAAAATTAAAAAAATAATTATTGCTGTCAGGATTTTATTCACTTTCTGCATTTTGAATTTCTCCGTCGGTTGCTGGATTTTGAATAAATGGTTCTAAAAGTGAATAAAGACGGTTTTCTATTTTTGTCTGCTTTAACGCCTGTTTTAATTCGTTTCGTTCAAAAAACGGAATTTCTGAATTTTCCAGTTCTTGTTCCAGTAGAAACTGCTCCAGAGGTTCCATGTTAGTTTGAATAATATATTTGTCGCCAATTCTTGCCTTTACGTGAACTCCGTCGTCGAGCCATTCTTCACTAAGTAAAATTCCATTTTTGCGGATTTCTGTAATCAGGGCAGCTTTTTCCATTGGAATAACAAAATCCAATACAGGGCCTAAAAGGGCAGTGCAGATTTCCTGAGTTAAAACAGAAAAACCTTCGTGTGTTTTTGCACTTATTTTTATTGAATCCGGAAATTCTGCAAAAAGCTGTAAAACGTAAGGATCCGTTGTTTCTAAAGAATCAGTTTTGTTTAATACAATCAGCCGTTTTGAATTTTCTGCATCAATTTCTCTTAGAACAGAAATTACTGTTTTGTATTGTTCTAAAACATTTGGATCGCTTGCATCTAAAACCAAAAGCTGCAGCGATGCATTTTTTGCTTCTTCAAGAGTTGATTTAAATGCATTTACCAGTGAATGTGGCAGATTTGAAATAAAACCTACGGTGTCGGTTAACAGAATTGAACCGCCTTCTTTTAAATCAAGCCGTCTGGTTGTAGGGTCGAGGGTTGCAAAAAGTTTGTCTTCTACAAAAACATCTGCTCCGGTAAGTGCATTTAGCAGAGTGGATTTTCCGGCATTTGTATAACCAATGATTGCGCACGAAGGACAAAAAGTTCTACTGCGCTTTTTTTGCTGTGTCGAACGGTCTTTTACAACCTGTGCAAGTTGTTTTTTTACAAATGCAATTTTGTCGTAAACCTGGCGCTGATCAAGTTCAAGCTGGGTTTCGCCACTTCCTTTTGAACCGTAATTTCCGCCACGTTGACGAGCCATATCTCCATACATGTGGGCAAGGCGAGGAAGCGAATATTCCAGGCGTGCAAGCTGAACCTGTAAAACGGCTTCTTTTGTGCGTGCGCGTGCAGAAAAAATTCGCAGGATTACTTCCTGACGGTCAAAAACTGCAAGTTTGGAAAGTCTTTCCCAGTTGCGCTGTTTTCGTGGTTCTAAGATGTAGTCAAAAATGATTGCATCAGCGTTTAATTCTTTTGCAAGGGCAGACAATTCCTGAGCTTTGCCTGAACCAATTCCATAAGCAGGAGAAGGCGTTATGCGGGCAAGGTTTACGCTGCGAACAACTTCTATTTCAAGAGTTTTGCAAAGACCTTCAAGTTCTGTAAGAGGAACGTCTGGAGAACCAATCAATAAAGCTTTTATTTTTGTATTTTCTTCTTTTTGAATATCTATCATAGTTAAAAGTTTTTTCTAAATTTGTATTTTTGCATTGAAAAATCCGCTAAAATAATTTTCTTAAAAGAGTATAATTTATTTTCTTAAAACAGTGAATTCCGGCCGTTTATATGCCGATATTCAATAGAACGGATTTTCTAAAAAAACTGACAATCCGTCTTACAAATTAAAGTTTTTTACAGGTGAAATTTTGACATCCGGACAAAAAATTTCTGTAAGCCTGTTGATTTCTGTCATTGCTTTTGCCTTTTTTGCCGTGCTTTCGCTTTCGGGGCAGTTTGAATATATCGAAGCGAAATTCTATCAGCCGGCAGTGCGTCGCCCTGTTGAACAGAAAGTTACAGAACTTGCAGAAAACGAAAAACAATATAATCAGATTCTCATTGACCGTTTTGCGTTCTTTTTATCAAACGATTCCGTTTTGTCGTCTACAAAATCTAAGGCAGACAATTCAGCTGTGCGTGAACGCGAAAATTTATGGGCAAAACTTAAAATTGATTCTCCATATTTGCTCGGACTTCGTATTGTAGATTCAAACGGAAGAAAAATTCATTTCAGCACTTTTGATTCAGACAAAAAAAAGCAGGACGATCGTAAAATTATTTACGAAGATTACACAAAGCTTGTTTTAAATGATGAAGAAATTGAATTTGATTCATTAAACTGTCCAGAAGACAAAAAATTTAAGATTTTTAACGACAAATCAAAAAAACGCATTATTTATGCGCTTCCATTTGTTGGAAAAGACGATTCAGATAAAGCAGTTTTGAATGCAACTGCACTTTTTTACTGTTCATTTCAGGATTTTCTCCGCTTTGTTTATTCAAAAAATCTTTTGAGCGTTTCAGAAAAAGATGATGCAGAATATTTTTTTACGGGGCTTTCAAATGCGGGCGGCTATGTTTTTGGGCTTCCTCACCCGGATTCTCAATTTTCGATGAATGCTCTTGATGCCTTAAAAGATTCAATTACAAAAAAAATAAAAGCAGATATTCAGGAAAAAGTTTCGAACAACTTGAATTTTGGCAATTTGAATTCTCTCAACGTTATTGAAGATACAGTTTCTGTTACGGGAACTTATTCAATTGTTGATAAATTGAATTCTTCAACCGAAAAAATTGAACTTGAGCAGACTGAATATTCAACTGACGCGACCGAAGAACAAAAAAGCTTAAGTTCAACGTATAATTTTGTACTTTTTACAAAAATTGTCGATTTTGGCGAAAATTCTTTTGGATTTATTACCTTTGTCTGCAATGCTGAAGATTTTAAAGTTTCGGACACTTTAAGAATTCTTTTGCTTTCTCTTGTTTTTTTAACTTTATTTTTGTCAATTTTCCTCATTTTTAATTTAAAGCGCGATTCCATCGTTGTAATAAAAGACAGAATCCACAGATTTCAGTCAGCTTTTATTGCATCGTACAAAAAACAGAATGAACAGAATTCAAAAAAACTTTCTGCAGAATTAAAAAACAGAAAAGCAGAATTTGTGCAGGAAATAAAAAAGAGTCTTGGCCACCGCACAAAAAAATATGGACAGCAGATTGATGAACTTTTGGAACAGTCCTGGGCAGAAATTCTTTCTGCAATTGGCGAAAAAGAACCGTCAGAGCAAAAAGAAAATTCAGCAGGCGCAAAAATCGACAGCCAGGAATTAAAAAACGTTCTCGAAGAAATTTTAAACAGCGGAAAACTAAACATAAAAGTTGAATCAAATCAGACCGCACAACCAAAAAAGCTTGAAGAAGCAGAAGAAGCCGAGCCAGCCGACGAACTTGAAGAAGCAGAGCCAGCAGAAGAGTCAGAAGAAGCTGACGACGCCGAACTAGTTGAAGACTTAGAAGAAATAGAAGACGCTGAACCTGCAGAAGAACTTGAAGACGTAGAAGACGCCGAACCAGCGGACGAACTTGAAGAAGCGGAAGACGCCGAGCCTGCAGAAGAACTTGAAGACGTAGAAGACGCCGAACCGGCAGAAGAGCTTGAAGAAGTGGCAGACGCCGAACCTGCGGAAGATTTGGAAGAAGTGGCAGACGCCGAGCCAGCGGAAGATTTGGAAGAAGCAGACGACGCCGAACCAGTGGAAGACTTGGAAGAAGCGGAAGAAGCCGAGCCTGCAGACGAACTTGAAGAAGTGGAAGACGCCGAGCCTGCAGAAGAACTAGAAGAAGCAGAAGAAGCTGAGCCGGCAGAAGAACTTGAAGAAGCCGACGACGCCGAACTAGCGAAAGATTTGGAAGAAGTGGACGACACCGAACCAGCGGAAGACTTGGAAGAAGCAGACGACGCCGAACCAGTTGAAGACTTAGAAGAAATAGAAGACGCTGAACCAGCAGAAGAGCTTGAAGAAGCAGAAGACGCTGAACCTGCAGAAGAGCTTGAAGAAGCGGAAGACGCAGAGCCAGCAGAAGAGTCAGAAGAAGCAGAAGACGCCGCCCCAGACAGTGTGCCTGCGCAACCAGCTTCCAAAGTTGAAAGCGAAACAACAGATGTCGATTTGTCAGACTTTTTAGACGACGCAGAACCATTACAGCCACAGCAGAGTTCACAAGAAAAGCCGGAACAGAATGAGCCTTCCGAACCTGCAGAGCCCGCAAAAGACGATGCAGATTTTGAAGAAGAAATTGGTTTTGGAGTTCCTTCGCCATTGTCACAATCTGGCGCGGAGCCATTGTCAGAAACCGACGAAACCGACGATTTTGTTGTTGCTCCGGTTGATTTTTCTTTTTTGGACAGCGAAGAAGAAACCGGTTCCAGCCAGAGTGAACCGGCAGTTGCTGCAGGTTTTACGGAGCGTGTGTCAGCCGACAATTCAGCCGGCAATTCAGTTGACAGCTCTGCAAAAACTGGCGATTTTGCAGCTTCAGGCCCAAAACCAGAATATTTATTGCAACAACAAAATAAACCAGACGAAAGAGAAGAAAAAACTTTGCAGCCAGCAGATTTTAACGAAACAGAAAATACTCCAGATTATTTGCCTCCAGTCGTAGATTTGTTGTCGGCTCTTGATTCTTCTTCCGATGCACAAATTATTCCTTCGGAAACTGAGCCAGAAGAAGAAATGTCTCTGGTTCTGGAAGAAGATTCTTCTTTTAATGACGGATTTGAAGATCAGCCGGCCGAAAATGTCAGCGAGCTCGAAACTCTTTCAACTCCTTTTTCCAGTCAGCCGTTTATGTTTGCAAAATTGGGCGCAGAAACAGACAATGTCCAGGAACTTGTTCCGCTTAATTCAAAAGCAATTGTCGAGGCCGAAGACGGAACTTTCCATATTCAGGGCGAACCTGATTCTTCGGATTTTGTTTTGGATTCCGCACTTAAAAACCTTGTTGAATCTGTTTTAAAATAATTTTTTATGGGCGTTCCCTGCCTGGCGGCAGGCCGGGTCTTTCGTGGCTACGGCTTTCGCCTCCGACCAAACGCTACGCGTTTGTTTGCGCTTTGCGCACCACTACAGCCCCTGACGCGTTTTCGATTGTGATTTTTATGAACTCTCGCTAAAATGTCTTCCGACACTTTAAAATTAAGGAACTATTATGACTATTGAACTGAAAAACCTTGATAAAAATTATAAAAGTGATTCTTCTGTTCCGGTTCATGCTGTAAACAATGTAAGCCTTTACATTCCTTCAAACCAGATTTTTGGAATAATTGGAAAATCCGGAGCCGGCAAATCAACTTTAGTTCGCCTTATCAGTCTTCTCGAAAAACCAGATTCCGGCGAAGTCTGGTACGATAACGAACGTGTCGACAATCTTGATCCAAAATCAATGATTGCCCGTCGCCGCAGAATCGGAATGATTTTTCAAAATTTCAATCTTTTTTCTAGCCGCAATGCAGAACAGAATATTGCATATCCACTCGAAATTTGTGGAGTTCCAAAAGAACAGATAAAAAAGCGGACTTCAGAACTTCTTGAACTCGTTGGACTTTCTGACAGGGCAAAGTCTCCGGTAAGCAAGCTCTCTGGCGGACAAAAACAGAGAATTGCAATTGCCCGTGCGCTTGCAAATAATCCAGACATTCTTTTTTGTGACGAAGCAACTTCTGCCCTTGATCCGCAGACAACTCACCAGATTCTTGATTTAATCCGCGAAATTCAAAAAAACATGAACCTTACCGTTGTTATGATTACTCACCAGATGGAAGTTGTCCGGGATGTCTGTTCACAGGTTGCAGTTGTTAATAATGGTCAAATTGTGGAACTTGATACAGTTCAAAACATCTTCCTTAATCCAAAAACAAGCGTTACAAAGGACTTTTTACAGCGCATTACAAGCAATCAGACTCAGCAAAGTGACGATTTTATTCGATGGAGTTCTGTTGCTGGCCGTTATACTCTAAAATTTATTAACGAAAAAACCGACGAACCAATAATTTCTCAACTTGCTAAAAAATTCAATATTGATGTAAATGTATGCGCCGGTGGAGTGCAGATTGTTCAGGGACAAAAAATTGGAAAGATGAACGTAGATCTTGCCGGTAGCGATGAACAGATTAAAAATGCAATTGAATATTTAAAACAGATTGGAGTGGAGGTAGAAAAAGATGGCTCAAATATTTAATCTTGTAGGAATTTCAACACTGCAAACTCTGGAAATGGTTTTCTTTTCTACAATATTTGCTGTAATTATTGGATTTCCACTTGGAATTCTTCTTTTTATAACTGGAGCCAATGGAATTACTCCAAAGCCGGTTTTTAACATGATTTTAAGCAGAATAATTGATATTTTGCGTTCTTTTCCATTTGTAATTTTAATGATTGTGCTTCTTCCTTTTACTCGTTTTGTTCTCCATACTGCAATTGGAACTACGGCAACAATTATTCCTTTAAGTCTTGCAGCTGCTCCATTTGTTGCACGCGTAATCGAAACTGCACTTATCGAAATTGATCCAGGCGTAATTACTGCGGCTCGTGCAATGGGTTCAACAAACTGGCAGATAATCAGAAAAGTTCTTGTACCGGAAGTTTTGCCTTCTGTTGTCAGCGGAATTACTTTAACAATCATCAATCTGATTTCTTATTCAGCAATGGCAGGAACTTTAGGTGGCGGTGGACTTGGAGATCTTGCAATCCGTTACGGTTATCAACGATTCAGAACAGATATTATGCTGGCTTCTGTTGTTGTAATTATTTTAATGGTTGCATTGATTCAGTTTGCAGGAACTAAACTTTCAGAAAAAATATTAAAGAAAAGATAACTGATTTTATAAATC
Organism: Parabacteroides distasonis; assembly: GCA_963659855.1. Lineage (GTDB taxonomy): Bacteria > Spirochaetota > Spirochaetia > Treponematales > Treponemataceae > Treponema_D. The sequence continues at coordinate 12,718 of CAVKVK010000001.1, forward strand.
TGCAAAAAAATAAAAAAATCGTGCTGAACTGCTTTTTGTTCTGCACGATTTTTTTTGTAAAAATTAAAATTTGAACTTACTGTAATTCGTTTTGCATCAATTGCACAAAAAGGTACATTTTTTTGTAGACTTCGATTCCGAGCTGGTCAACTTCGTGCTCTGCAAAGCGTTCAAGTTCTTTCCAGTTCATTATAACGTCGCCCTTTCCTTTTTTGTGGTCTTCTATTACTGTTTTTAGAATTTTTGCAAAGCCAATCATTGCCTTTGTTGCTGTTACAAGGTAGTCGCGGGCA
>CAVKVK010000001.1:13062-15779 GCA_963659855.1 Parabacteroides distasonis
ATGTCGTTTTTATTATATTGTTTGCTTCGCGGTCTCTGTCGGCACGTGGTAAAAGTGTTTTAAGCTTTTTTCCAATATCTGCTTCTTCGCTTAATTTTGCATCAAATCCAGAAATTATGTCGCTCGATTCCATAAGAGCATGAAAATGACTGCTCATATCATTCGAAAGCTGTAAAACAGTCCATTTTCCGCGGATTAAAATAAGGTCTGCATATTCCCGGACATCGCGCTTTACAAATTCTACTAAAAAGGCTTTTAAATAATTTAAAGGTTTTGCGTATTCAAAACTTCCTAAATTCTTTTTTTCTAAAACTGCACTGCGTTCTTCTGTGTAATGTTTTAGAGAATTTACTGTATTTGTATTAAAAATCTGAACTAAAAGTCCGTCGATTTTTGAATTTTTTTGTTCATTTTCGAGTTTTTTAATCGAATTTTCGATTTGTTTTTTAGTTGTTTCTATATAGCTTTCTACAATGTGTTCTTTTTTTTCGGAAACGTCAGTAGCGTACGAAGGATCTTTTGTTGCCAATTGAATCATCATGTCAAAGACTCTGGCGTCGCGTAACTGTCTTAAACGCTGTAAAATTTTGTTCCATTGACCAGGTTTTAAAGGTTCTTTTCCACGGTTTTCTTTAAACATTTGAAAAAGGTCATTCCAGTTTTCGTTTAATGGCAGTGAATAAAGAATTTCCGTAAAATTCTTTAAATCTTCCGCAATATATGCGCCTTCAATTGCGTCTAATTTTGGAGAACGGTTGAATTCTCCTTCGCGAAGTGTTTTGTCAAATTTCTTTAATAAAAAGTAAAAGTCGTAAAGACAAAAAGTTTTAAAAGCAATGAGTTTTGTATAAAGTGCGTCAATTTTGCTGATCTTATCAGCGTCAAATTCTCCAAGAAAAGTTTCTAAATCCTGCTTCAGTTGAATTTTTAGTTTGTTAAAAGGAATTGTCTTTGAAAAAGTTGAAATAGATTCTTCCGTAAAGTTTTCGTAAAGTTTTTTTTGATTTTCGGAAAGGGAATATTCCATAACCATATTTTTGTAAAAATTTGGATTAGGCTGTCCCTGAAAAAATATTTGAACTGAAGAAATTATTTTATAAATTTCGTAGAAAAATTTTGCAAAGGCTGGTAAAACCTGGTCTGAGCCAGATTTGTAAAATTTATAACCTGTGCGCGAAAGATTTTTTGCAATATTTTTTAATTGACGTCTTTTTTCTGCTTCTGGATCGTTGCTGCCAAAAAGAGAAGCAAAAAATTTCTGAAAAAAAGACGGTTCCGATGATTTTGACATACTTTAAATATGAATAATTCCAGATTATATGTCAAGTTACGGCATTTAAATTGGTCTATGCAAAAACTTCTGCAAGTTTTATACAATCGTGTACTGAACTAAAAGGAGGCGCAAAAGTTCGCGGTTTTTTACTCCAAAGATTTTGTAAAGATCCTGCATGTCTTTTTTTACAGTGGATTCGCTTGTTATAAGTTCTTCGGCGATTTTTTTATAATTGTAATTTGTATTAAGCGTATATTTTATGCAGGAAATCTGGCGCTCTGTTAAGCCGAGTTCCTGTAAATTGAGTGAACTTCCACGTGGAGGCAATTCTACAGATGGTTTTATTCCAGGAACTTCAACTTCTGTAAAAAGAAAACTCAATCGTTCCTGCAAAATAAAATACAACAGAATATAGCAGCCCATTTCAAATCCAGCAAAGGCAATATAAAAAACTAAATCATAAACCGTTGCTGAATTGTAATTTGCAAGTATAAGTAAAAGTAAAAAGCTGCCGGCGATTGCTGCCTTTGTTTTAAAATAACGCTTTGCAAATCCTCCGGCACAGTAAAAGGCGAAAAAATTTACATAAAGTGTAATTCCAATGCGAGGAAAACCTGTCAGCATTAAATTTACTGTTTCTAGCAGATACAAAAAGAATAAAAGCCAGATTTGTTTTGGAATAAAAAGATATACGATTGTTGAAATAAGTGTAAAAAGATTTGCAGCAGGAACAAGAACATTTGTATATGGGTAAAGAATTGATTCTGTAAAAGGTGTGTGATCTACGCCATTTGCAAAATTATTAAAAGTAGCTACAGCAGCAAAGATTAGTCCTAAAATATCAAGAATTTTATAAGGTTTTAAATCTTTTTTTGTATAAGATGCCATATCAAAAAGTATAATATATAACTTAAAAAATAACAAATAGTTAAATATACAAAAATATCTTTGGATAATTTTAAAAGTCTTTGGATAAATCAAGTAAAACAGGGGTTTTTGAACTTTTAAACGCTATGTTTTACTGCTATACTTTTAAACAGTTGATGACTTATTTCTTGTGGCAAGCTTTGATTTGGAGGAGTTGAAACTTCGGTGAGAAGTTTGGAGTTTTGGTCAAATTTTTTTTGTAAAGTGTGTTTTATAGTTTGACCGTAATAAAGTCTCTGCAATTTGCAGGGGCTTTATTTTTTTGTCTTCTGAAAGTCTGCGATTGTCTTTTTCTAATATCTCAAATTTTGTTTTATTTTAATTCTTTAACTTTTTCAAAGATTGTTTATTTTTTATATCGTAAAGAATTTTTTTATAAAAATGATTATAATGTTTTTTTGAAAGTTATCTTTTGGGTTTTTAAAGATAATTTAAGAATGTAATTTTCAGTTTATTTACGTGTGCGCAAATGCGCACGTCCCTTGCTAGCGCAAGGGATTGTTGCGTATCGGGCGTT
>CAVKVK010000001.1:15832-86100 GCA_963659855.1 Parabacteroides distasonis
ACTCGTTATTTACGTGTGCGCAAATGCGCACGTCCCTTGCTTGCGCAAGGGATTGGAAGGACGCCGAAGGCGTTGCGTAGCAATGGAGCGCCTTGACGCGGAATCCTGGAAAGCCCGGTGGAACGCTTTGCGTTCCATGCGCCCAAAAAAATAAAAAAAACTGAAAAGAAAAAAAAAGGGGTTTATTATGTTGAAAAAAGTAATTGCATCGGCTCTTTTTTGTGCTGGTGCCACGTTATTCGCTTACAATCCTCCTGCCGGTGGACAAAATCTTTTGCGAATTTCTTCTCCTGAACTTTTGACGGAGGCTTCTTCTTCGGCTGGCGGTTCGTTTTTTAATGTTGATGCTGATTCTGTTGTGAATAATCCGGCTCTTACGGCTTTTGAACAGCGCACTACGCTCAATCTTGCCGGAACTCTGCTTTTTGACAGTAAAGACGAATCTGACAAATCTGTTGGCGGGGCTTTTGAAGCTGGAATTTTAATGCCTTCTAAATGGTGCGTTTCGTCGTTTTTGGTTCAAGGTGTTTTTGTTCCATTTTATGACATGCATCTTGGAAATTCTTTTAATTTTACAGCAAATGTTGCAAAGGATGTTACAGAAAAACTTTCTGTCGGAATGAATGTTCAGCTCGGTGTTTTTTATGGACACAATTCTGACTGGACTGGCGGAGTTAATCTTGGTGCATTCTATAATTTTGGTGAACTTGCATTCTTAAAGAATCTGCGTTTTGGCGCTGTTCTCGAAAATCTTGGAAAACCGCTTTCTAATACTACTGTTGTTGGAATTACAGGAGACGAAGCTTCTTCCTGGCCTGCTGTTGCAACTCCAAAAACCGGCGTTGCTGCAACATTGCTGGAAAAAGATAATTTTGACGTTGGCGCAAGTGTAGATTTTGCTTTTCCTTCGTTCCAGAATTTTGTTTTTGATGCTGGAGTTCAAATCTTAATCGTTGATCTGGTAAAAGTTAGTTCCAGCTGGGAATATGATGCCAGAGAATTTTCCGAAGGTTCAAAAAACATTATGCCTTCGTTTGGTGTGAGCGTTCAATTTAAGTTCAATTCTAAGAATGGTTCAATTCTTGCAAATAAGGGTTGGGAGCAGAGCGAAATGACTGTGAGCGGTGCCTGGAAGCAGATGTACAAAAATGTGAATGCAGTAAGTGCCGGCGCAAAAGTAAATCTTGGCTTAAAAGATACTCAGGCTCCAGAAATTATTCTTTGGGGAGATAAATAATTATGAAAAAAAATAATATTTTTACACTAGCTTTCCTTGTTTTTGCTTCTTCGGCTTTTGCTCAAAAAGCGCCGGTTTATATTTCTCCAAATAATGACGGTGTTCAGGATGTTCTTGAAGTTCCTGTTCAGATTAAAGAAAAGCGTTATGTAAGTGAATGGAGTTTTATAATTAAAAATGAAAAGGGCGAAGTTGTCAGAACTATCGGTAACAAAGAAAAACGCCCGGAACGTCTTGGTTTTAAAAATTTCTTTAAGCAGCTTGTTACTCCAAAAGCTGGTGTTGTAATTCCAGAAACTGTTGTCTGGAATGGAATTATGGATAATGGCGAAACTGCTCCAGATGGAACTTACTATTATTCTTTGACAGCAACTGACGACAACGGAAATTCTGCTTCTACGAGTCAGCTGGTTGTTATTGTTGATAACACTCCTCCAGAAGTTGAATTAAAACAGCCTTCTTCTGATGCAAAAATCTTTGGTGAAGGTTCAAAGATGGTTCTTTCTATTAAACAGAGTGGTTCTGTTGAAGATTTGTGGACTGGAACTTTCTTTGATTCTGTTGGAAATCCTGTCCGCGTATTAAAATGGACAGAAAGTGAACCTTTAAAGTTTGACTGGGCTGGAACTGCCGACGACGGAACTTTTGTAAAAGACGGAGTTTATTCGTATAAAATTACGGCGACAGACCGCGCTGGTAACGTTTCTGCACCGGCTTCAATTTCTAACATTATTTATTCTGCGGAAAAACCTGCAACAAATATTGTTTTAAATGGTAACAGATATTTTTCTCCACAGACGGATTCTGTTTTTGACAGTGTTCAGTTTGATTTAACAATTCCTGCTCCAGACAAGGCAAAAACTGGAAATCAACTTGTTGAATGGACTGTTACAATTGAAAACAAAGACGGAAAAGCTGTTCGTAATTACAGCGGAAAAGACAATCCTCCGCAAAAAGTTGTTTTTGATGGAAAAACTGACGACGGTTCAATTGCTGCAGAAGGTTCTTACTATGCAAAGGTTGTTGCAAAATATCTTAACGGTTGGGAAACTCAGCCTTTAAAGTCACCTTTGTTTATGCTTGACCGTTCAGCTCCTTCGGCAAAGGTTACTCTAAAAAATACAACATTCTCTCCAGACGGCGACGGAAGTCTCGATGTTCTTGAAATTTCTCATGCAACAATTGCAGATTTTGGTTCTCCAATCGAAAACTGGGAAGGAACTGTATTTGATTCAACTGGCACTGCAGTAAAAACATTTGAATTTGGTTCTTATTTGCCGGAAAATGTTTCATGGAATGGTCTTGACAGTTCAAACAATCTTTCTCATGACGGAGACTACAGATATGTCCTTACAGCAAGCGATGCTGCAGGAAACTCTGCAAAGATTGAATCTGTTCAATTTGCACTGGACACAAGCAAAACCGAGCTTATTCTTACCGCAAGCCCTGCTGCATTCAATCCTGCAAATTCAAGTGTAAAATTTACTCCTGTCGTAAAAGCCGGAAGTACTGTAAAGAGTTATGTTCTTGAAGTTAAAGACAGCAACGGAAACACAGTCTGGGCACAGAGCGCAGAAAAAGCACTTCCTGCTTCAATCTTATGGAACGGACTTGCTTCAAACGGAAGTCGCAGCGCAGACGGCGTATATACAGCAAAACTTTCTGCTGAATCAACAAACGGTTCAAAGGCAGAAACAGTAACTCAGCCATTTACAATTGACTCTGTTGCTCCTTCTATCGAAGTTTCTGCTCCTTATGTTGTATTCTCTCCAGATGGAGACGGCAAAAAAGACAGTTTGCCTGTAACCGTAAATTCTTCTGAAGAAGAAAAGTGGACTGCAAAAGTTTTGGATTCAAAAAATGCAGCTGTAAAATCTTATACCTGGAAAGGAAAAATTCCTGACTTTGAATGGGATGGAACTGATGACAGCGGAAACAAGGTTGCAGACGGAACTTACAGAATTGCCTTTGCAAGCGTTGATATGGCTGGAAACAAGGCAAATGCCGAAATTGCAGGCATAAAAGTAGACAAGAGAGAAACAAAGGCTTACGTAACTGCCGATCTTGAATACTTTGCTCCAAACGGCGACGGAATTGCAGATGTTCAGAAATTTGCAATCAGAACAAGTGTTGCCGACGGAATTGAAAGCTGGTCATTTGCAATTGTAAGTGCAGAAGGAAACACAGTACGCGAGTGGACAAATGCAGATTCAAAAGATTTGCCGGCAGTAATCAACTGGGACGGCTTAGACAGTCAGCAGAAAGTTGCAGAAGGCGCATTTACAGGAAAATTGAATATTAACTACGAAAAAGGAAACGTTGTAAATGCAGTTTCTTCCGCATTTATCTGTACTGTAACTCCACCAAAACTTACAGTAAAAACAGCTCCGCGCTACTTCTCTCCTGACAACGACGGCGAAGACGACGATCTTTATATTCAGCTTAAAGGAAGCAGCACTGTTCCATTAAAGAACTGGTCATTTACTGTAAAAGATCCGGAAAATGGCAAACCGTTCTGGAGCATTAACGGAAAATCAACAATTACAGAAAGATTTGTCTGGGACGGACGCGGAAACAATGGTGAACTTGTTCAGTCGGCAATGGATTATCCGTACGTATTTACAGCAACAGATACACTCGGCATGACAAGCACTGTCGAAGGTAAAATAAGCGTTGATGTTCTCGTAATTCGTGCAGGCGACGTTCTTAAAATGGCAGTTCCTTCAATTATCTTCCGTTCGGATGCTGCAGACTTTAAGACAGCCGACGAAGCAAAGGGTGGAATTACTGCTGAACAAAAGGCAAACAACGAACGCGTACTTAAACGAATTGCTGCGATTTTGAATAAATTCAACAATTACACAGTTACAATCGAAGGTCACGCAAACAATGTTTCTGGAACAGAAACTGAAGAAAACGAAGACACAACTTTGTACGGAAAGGCTTTAAGACCGCTTTCTCAGGAACGTGCAGAGTTTGTAAAAAATGAACTTAAAAAGAACGGGGTTGATCCAGCCCGTCTTACAGCTGTAGGTCGTGGTGGAAGCCAGCCGGTAGTTGCCCGTAGCGATAAAGACAACTGGTGGAAAAACCGTCGCGTTGAGTTTATTTTGAATAAATAGTTTTTTTATTCGGGCGCATTTTTGCCCATTCGTGTTGCGCAGTAAGTGGCACAAAAAGTGCCGCTTACTGCCATTTACACAGTTTTTGCGCCATTCACGGCGCATTTTTTTTAATTTTTTACATATAAGACAGTTTTAAAAACCGGGCTATTCGGGGTTGCGGCGTCTTACGCGCCTTCATTCCTGCGCTTACGCTTCGGAACGCGCTGCGCGCGCCCCTGCTATCCCTTGCGCGGATTATAAAATAAATGCAAATGACAGAACATTCACCTTCAAAAGAAAAAATTATTTTTCTTGCTGACAAATACGAAACTCCTGATTTTATAAAAAACGATCCTTCAAAATTTATGCACGAATTTTTGCCACAAAACGGCGGAAGCATAAAAGATGCAGAAGTTGTTGCTTTTATTTCTGCAAATCTTGCATTTGGCCGTCGTGAACAGATTTTGTCACATATTCAACTTATTCTTAACGAGATTCAAAAAAAACAAAAAACTCCTTCCAAATGGATTTTGGACGGAGATTATTCTTCTTTTTTTACAGATTCAAAAAAATCTTTTTACAGAATGTACACTTTTTCTGATATGCGAATCTTTTTTGACAGCATAAAAACTTTTTTAATTCAAAAAAACACACTCGGAGAATTCTTTAAAGAAAAATACGAACAGGAGCTTTCTTTAAATCAAAATGTTTATCTGCATACTGTAATTGCCAGTTGTTTTAAGCAAAAATGTGCGCTGATAAGTTCTTCTAAAGGCGGAGCTGCAAAAAAATTGAATATGTTTTTAAGATGGATGGTTCGCACTTCTTCCCCTGTAGATCTTGGTTTGTGGACCTGGTACGACAGTTCAAAACTTTTAATGCCTTTAGATACTCACGTTATGCAGGAAAGTGTAAAATTTGGATTTTTGGAAAGAACTTCGAACGGAAAAATCCCGACAGCAAACTTAAAAACTGCTGTGGAATTAACCCGTAAAATGAATGAGTTTTTCCCCGGCGACCCGGTCCGGGCAGATTATGCACTTTTTGGACTTGGGGTCGACAGAGAATTCAATTTAACGATTTAACGTTAAACGATTAAAAATAAGTTGTCATGAATACGCCGCTAGACCAGCATTTTCTGTTTTCGCCGTCAAAGGCTGTGCGCTGTTCAAAGTCGGCATATACTGCAAAACTTGTTGTTTTTGAATATTCAACAGAAAGCTGTGGACGAACGTTTACAATGTGTCCACCGTTCCAGTCTTTAGAAACATCGTAGTCGTCCCATCTGTCGTCTTTAGAACCTTGTGCAAAAGAACCCCAGACGCTAAATCCGAGTGTTTTGTTGATTGCAAAAGAAAGCGAAGCTCCTGTGTACCAGGCAAAATCGTAGTGAGAATTTTCAAAGAAGTTTACGCCAAGTTCCGGGCGAAGATTAATCTTTGTGTTTGGAATTGTAAAGCTGATTGCTGCTCCAGTTCCGTAAGCTTCGTCATTGTCGTCATCAGAAAAAAGCGAATCTGCTGCAAAGTACATATCCAGAATAAAATTAGCACGGCCGAGTGTAGCTCCAGAGTAGAAGTTTGCTTTTTCTTCAAAAGCGCCTTCGAGTGTGGCTGCAATGCTGAGCCAGTCAACAGGAGCAATTCTTAATCCGAGGTTAACTGCTGGATCGTCTGTGTTAAAACCGTTTGGAAGTGCTGCCCCAATCTGGAATTTTGAATCATTGTAGCGTACACCAACTGCACGTTTTGCATATTTATTTGCATAAGGAATAAATCCTACAACATCTGCGCTGCCAGGTTTGTCTACATTAAACTTGTAAGAACCTGCATATTCAGAAGATGTCTGGATTACAGTTCCTGCGCGGTCGTCGTATGCTGTAGAAAATCCGCCCTGGCGTACATGTGCGTCAGATTCCCAAAGCCAGTTGCCGTAGCGTGGAGCCGGGCCAACCTGCCAGTTGAGTTTTGTTCCAAATCCAACATCAATGTTGCTTGAAGGATGCCATAAAAAGTTTACATAGTAAGAATCCTGCACTGTGTTAGAAACATTTGCCTGGTTGTTGAGTGAAACTCCTGTTTTTGCTGCAACCTCGGCTGTTTTTGCAGCAGAAATTGTGTTGTCGCCTGCATAAGAAGTAATTGTGCCAGAGTTTCTTCTTGTTCCGTATTTTAAGGAAAGTGGATTTAAGTTAGAAGTTCCGAGTACAAAATTGTCTACATTGCCATCGTTGTCGTAATTTGCTAAAAATCCCCAGTTGAGCATTCCTTCAACTGTAAACTTTTTTTTGTCGAATCTGCACTGTAAAGTGTCTGTAAAACCGTAATACATTGCATTTCCGTCGATTGGTGCTCCAAAACCAGTCCAGGTTGTGTTTTTAATTTGAGCTTTGTCTAAAACCTGTGCAGAAAGAGCACCAGCTCCAATAATCAAAGCTGAAAAAACTGTAAGAATTTTCTTCATTTTGTTAAAACCTCCATATATCTGTAATTATAATCAGAGCGATGATTTATGTCTTTTAAAAAGCGTAAAATAAAACGTGGCCGCCTGATATTGTAAAAATATAGCTGTTATTTTCACTTAATAAAAATTATGTTACAATCGCGTCAGCTTTTTTTATAACTGTCACAAGCCAGTGGCAGCGTTAGGAGTGTTATATGGCAAAAAATGAAAAAGTTGTGGCTGATCCACACGCATGTACTTTGGACAAAATCATTTCGCTTTGTAAAAGACGTGGTTTTGTATATCAGGCTTCCGAAATTTATGGTGGACAGGCTGGTGCCTGGGATTACGGTCCGCTTGGTGTAGATTTTAAGAGAAACATTCAGAATGCATGGTGGAAGGAAATGACACAGCTCCACGACGACGTTGTTGGACTTGATTCTGCAATTTTCCAGCATCACACAACCTGGAAGGCTTCTGGCCACGTAGATCATTTTTCAGATCCAATGGTTGACTGTCTTGAATGTCAGGCTCGTCATCGTGCAGATAAATTGATTGAAGACTTTGTTGCTGCAAATCCGGACAAAGATCCAGGAAAACCAGTTGATACAATGACTCACGAAGAAATGAAGGCTTATATCGACGCAAACATTGACTGTCCAACCTGCCATTCAAAAGAACGCAAATACACAGCAGTCCGCGAATTCAACCTTATGTTTAAAACTTATCAGGGACCAATTGCAGACGAAAGCCATCTTATTTACCTGCGCCCAGAAACCTGCCAGGGAATTTTTACAGATTTTAAGAACATTGTTCAGTCTAACCGCATGAAAGTTCCGTTTGGAGTTGCTCAGGTTGGAAAATCTTTCCGTAACGAAATTATCTTTAAGAATTTTATTTTCCGTACCTGCGAATTTGAACAGATGGAAATGGAATATTTCTGCAAACCAGGAACAGAAGACGAAACTTTTGATCGCTGGAGAAAAGAACGCTGGGCATTCTATCTTAAGTATGGTATTCAGGAAGATCATTTAAAATGGCATCATCATGACAAGCTTGCTCATTATGCAAAAGATGCTTACGACGTTACTTATAAATTCCCGATTGGTTTTGAAGAAGTTGAAGGAATTCACTCAAGAACAGACTTTGATTTGAGTCAGCACGCTGAATATTCTAAAAAAGACATGTCTTACATTGACCAGGAAGACGGAAACAAAAAATATGTTCCTTATGTAATCGAAACTTCTGCCGGCCTTAACAGAAACTTTCTTATGTTCCTTTGCGAAGCATACGAAGAAGAAAATGTTGGCAAAGACGGAGCTGAAGATTATCGTACAGTTCTTCATCTGGATCCACGCCTGGCACCAATTACAGTTGCAGTTCTTCCATTGATGAAAAAAGACGGACTTGCAGAAAAAGCAAAGGAAATTCAGCATTTGTTGAAGGAAGACTTTGTTACAGACTTTGACGTTTCTGGAACTGTAGGAAAACGCTACCGCAGACAGGACGAAGTTGGAACTCCATTCTGCGTAACTGTTGACTACGATACAATCAGCGAGAAAAAAGACGACGGTTCTGCAAATGAACTTTTTGATACAGTAACTGTACGTTTCCGCGATTCAATGGAACAGGAAAGAGTAAAACTTTCTGATTTGCACTCATTCCTGTTTAATGCAATCAAAAACTACAAACCAGTTGTAAGAAAGTAAAAAAAATTAACTTAATTACGGGCTGTTCAAAGGTTTTTTTGAACTTTTGGGCAGCCCATGATTTTTTTGTGTGAGAAAAAATGGATTATATTGCCCTCGGAAAATCGAATCTTTTAGTGAGCCGTACAGCTTTAGGAGCAATGGCTCTTGCAAATGTTGATGACGATGAAGAAGCTTCTAGAATTATCAGCAGCGCCTACGAGGGTGGAATAAATTTTTTTGATACAGCGCGCTCAAGCGAAGAAAGCGAAAAACGTCTGGGAGACGCTTTGCACGGTACAATCCGCAAAGATATTTTTGTTGCAACAAAGACGCGCGCTCACGACGCCGACGAAATTGCCCGCGATATTGATTTAAGCCTTACAGCCTTAAAAACTGACTACATTGATCTTTACCAGCTCGACAATCCTGCATTTTTGCCCCAGAAAGGTGGAAGCGATGGAATTGTTGAAAAATTATTAAAATTAAAAAAGGAAGGCGTTATTCATCATATTGGTGTGTGCACAGAAAGTTTTGAGATTGCACGCGATTTAATAAATTCTGACGGGCCGTGGGAAACTTTGCAGTATCCTTTTAATCTTTTGTGTTCGATAGAAGTGCAGGAACTTGTTTTTGACTGCCGCGAACGCGATATTGGTTTTATTGCAATGCAGCCATTGTGCGGTGGCGTAATTCAGAATATTCCGCTGGCAATTGGATTTTTTAGTCAGTTTGAATATGCAGTTCCTGTCTGGGGAGCAAAGAGCCAGGAAGAATTGCAGCAGCTTTTGTATTTTACCGAAAATCCGCCGAACGTAAACGAACAGCTTTTGCAGGAATTGGAAAATACAAGACAGTTCTTTAATTAAAGTAAAGAATGTAATTGTCAGTTTACACTGTAAATCCTAGCCCCGGGTGTAGCAGCGCGCAGCGTTGGCAGCCTGCTGCCAATGGAGCGCGTAAGACGCGGAACTGCGGAACACGGGACGGAGTGGAATAATTGTGCTCCAAAAAAAATTAATTCTTAAGATTCAATGTTTTTAAAACGTCTGCAACTTCCTGTTTGGTTAAAACGCGGACAATTTTGTTTTGTGCGTTGTCTGTCTGCACTGTAACAGGCCCGCCAGAAGAATCTTTTTCGCCAAGATAAGAAACAATTGGATTGCCTGGAGAAGCCGGGCTTGCGTCTGTAACCTGAGCAATTTTTCCGTTAACAAGGTAAACGTAGGCTCCGATTGGAAAGAGCGAAAGTGAATACAAAAGTGCTTTGATTACAGTGTCGTCAAATTGTTTGCCTTCGTTTTTTAAAATTTCAACCATTGCAGCGTAGGATGAACGTGCCTGTCTAAAATGGCGTGGAGCGGTAATTGCTTCGAATGAGCATGCAACGCCGATTATTTTTGCAAAAATGTCGATTTGATTTCCTGAAAGCCGGCGAGGGTAGCCTGTTCCGTTTTCTCTTTCGTGGTGCTCTAAAATTCCAAGTTGAATTTGTGTTGGAAAATTATTTTCTTTTACAATGTTGAATCCCAAAACTGCGTGTGTTGCAAGTTTTGTTCTTTCGGAAGGAGAAAGACGGCGGTCGGTCATGTAAAGTTGTGGCGGAAGACGAATCTGGCCAATTTCGTGAAGAATGCAGCAGATCCCAAGATCAACGAGTTTTGAAAGAGTCATGCGAAGCTGCAGTCCGATTACAATTGCAATTACGGTTGAGCGCATGCTGTGGCTGATTAAATAGTTTTTGGTAATTGTATCCTGCGAAGGCGTTATGCGCAGAACAAAGCGACGGTTGTCTTTTATAAAAATGCAGAGTTCTTTTACGCTTTCGCTTAATTCCGTGTAATTTAGCACTTTGTGCGTTGCGTAGTGTGTGTAAACGGCTTTTATGTAGTCCATGTATTCGTTGTAAACGTCCTGAACTATATCCATTCTTGATTTTTCGTTGCTGGAAATATTATTGTTTGCTTCCTGGATTGCTTTTTTTACGCCGCCACTGATTTCTTTTTTTGGCTGTTCTTCTTTTATTCCAACTTCGTCAAAAGAAACTGTTGTAAAATCTTCGCTATTTGCTTTTGGAAGTTGAATTGAATCAGCCTGATGATTCAATTCATTTTCTTTTCTTGCGAGGGCAACGCCTTTTGTTCCTGCTGTAAAAATTTCTGTAAATTTCCAGTCAGAAAGCATTTTTTTTAAGCTGTCTGTAAAAGGGCAGAGAGAATTTAAAAGAAGAAAATTCTTATCAAGAAAAACATCATCTGTAAAAAAAGTTTTGTCTGTTAATTCTGCAACGGAAAAAGAATTCATTTTTTATAAGCCCCCGAAATTTATTTCGGCAGAATTTTTGTATTTTATAAGGGAATTTAATGTATTGTGCTAAAAGCGGGCCTTAAAATAAAAAAAGAGAAAGAATCTTTCACCTTCTTTCTCTTTTTAACATGGAGAGCCTTTCGGCCTGTCTTTTTATATTAACAAGGCGCCTGGATGTTTGGAGACACTAACTTTCGCATTTTATTAGAATCTCCTGCGCCCTGGTTTTTAATCAAAGACATTTAAATTATCGATTTTCTGTTTCTGATTCTTTAGATTTATTTATATATTTTTTGTACATTTTTATTGCTTTTAAAAGTTCTTCGTAAATGAAAAATTGCAATATCAAATTGCACTATTTTTGAACTTTTTTTCAAAGGCTGTATATTTGGTCAAGATTCTCATTGAAAAGTTCTTCTGGCGTTTTGTAGCCCAGCCGCTTTCTTGGCAGTCCGTTTATCAGGTCTTCAATTCTTTCAAGCTCTTCCTCAGAGATTTTGTTGATGTCTGCGCCTTTTGAGATGAAACGTCTCAGAATTCTGTTGTGCCGCTCGTTTATTCCTCTCTCATATGACGAGTAAGGATGCGCGAAATAGATTCTTGTGTTTTCATTTTCAAGCTCTGCAAGGGAGGCGAATTCAAGCCCCCTGTCTGATGTCAGTGTCCGGAAAATTTCGCATGGCTTTTCGCCAAAGTCTGTGAAAAGCTGCTTGATTTTTAAATTGACTGCATCGGCTGTTTTCGTTGGAATCTTTCTTGTTATGTAGAAATCCGTCTTGCGCTCGGCGAGTGTCAGGACAACGGCGTTCTTCCCTTTTTTCTTTCCGATTACAGTGTCGATTTCCCAGTGTCCGAATGTGCTTCTTGTCGCAACTTCCGCCGGTCTGCTGTCGATGCTGTTTCCAAGCCTCATCTTTCCTTTCCTGTTTTTTGGTACACGTTTTTTTCGTCTTGTGCTTTCCGGCAGGTCTGAGACTTTCATTTTCATAAGCCCCTTGTGAATCCAATTGTAGAGTGTCTTTGTGCAGACGGAATTTTTTTTTGTGAAAATTTTCTCCGTCTTTAGTCTTCCAGCGGAGGCATCCAATGACCATTTTTTCAGCGGACTTGAAAAATTGTCTTCAACGCAGCTTATGAACTTTGCGCATTTCCGGAATTTTCCGGTTCTGTGGCAACTTGTACGGTTTTTCTCGTACTTTTCCTGTCCTGTTTCCGCGCGGTAGCATAAGCGACGGCTTCTGTACATTTTCTTTGAGCCTCTTCTTATTTCGTTCTTGACAGTGTTGTATGCGCAGCCTATTTCCTTTGCGATTGAGTAGACTGTGTGTCCGTCCTTCAGCCTGAGCTGGATAAGCGTGCGCTCGCAGATTGTCAGGTGCTTGTTCCTGATGTGTTCGAGGGAGTATTTCATTCTGGCAGATTCCTTGTCGGGCTGGCTATGCAGACGGAAAAAGAATTTGCAAGGTTCTGTTATTCTCAGAGCCTGATTTTTCACCGCATATCAAAGTCCGATTTGTTTAAATAATCATAATAACCTTGATATGTCAAACTGTTTTTTCAAGATGATAAATGAGGGCTTGTGGAAAAAACGCTGTTTTTAGAGATTTCCGCAAGTCTGATGTTTCGACCGACACGTGTCGGTTCATTTTCTCTTTTCAAACACCGGTTCAATATCCCATGAGTTCTCCCTGTTTAGGATAAAGCGGCACTCATAGCTTCCGCCGTCTTTCTTCGTGCATTTTTTCAGAGAAGTCTTTTTTCCCTCGCATAAAGCCTTTATGTCTGATTTTGTGAATTTTGCCCCGCGTGTCTCTTTCCAAAGCGACTTGAATTTGCAGCCTTCCTTGTATCCTGTGCAGAACCAGCTTTTTGCGCTCTCCTTTACAGGCTTTCCGCAGACCGGGCATTTGATTTCATCCGCCGTGATTTCTGAGCGGTCGATTCTTATTTCTGTGCTGACAGCCTGCCTTACAAATTCCTTCATCTTTTTCTCGAAAATTTCAGGATTTTCCGAAAGCGCCTTTTCCCATTGTGTTGTCGCTGATATGTCGGCGACCTGCCTGAGCGAGGAATTTCTCAATGCCTCAAGAAGCGTTTCTCCGAGCCTTGTACAGATGAAATTTTTGTCCTGGACTTCAATGTATCCGTTTGCTTTCAGTTTTGGAATGAATATGTGCCGTGTGGCCGGAGTTCCCAGCCCGATAAGTTTTTCATTTGTTTCATCTTGAACCGACACGTGTCGGTTGGGCTTCGGATTTTCCATGAACGAGAGGATGCTTGCCTCGTTGAAATATTTCGGTGGCTTCGTCCATTTTTCCTTTGTATTGATTTCAGAGAGAACAAGCGAGTTCCAGTCTATTCCGTCAAGGCTTTGAGACTCGCTTTCATTTTCTTCGTTCTGAACCGACACGTGTCGGTCGGACAGTATATCAGAAAACTTTTTCCACCCTGGTTCTGTTGTCTTTCTTCCTGAGATTTTGAAAGTGTTTCCCTCGATTTCAATAATATAGGACTGCTGGATGTATTTTGCTTCTGGGAGAAACGCCGCCATGAACCGCTCAAGAATCAGAGTGTAGACGTTCAGCTGCCTTTCATCCGCATTTTCAGGAATGGCTTTCAGCGGAATCAGGGCATGGTGGGCCTCAAGTTTTTTGTCGTTGAAGCACCTTTTGTTTGAGGCTGAGAAGTTCTCGCTTGCTGAAAGCCGCCTGTATTTCGGGTATGCATTACAAAGCTCGTTGAACACATTCTGGCAAAGCTCTGTGTTTCCGCTCCCCATCACTTTTGACGGAGTTCGCGGATAGGACACGCATTTGAGGTCATCGTAGAGCGACTGGATTATGGAGAGAGTCTCGTCTGCGCTGTAGCCTAAGAGTCTGAACGCGTCTTTCTGTGCTGAGTTCAGGTTGTAGAGCTGGGGCGGCTCTATGGATTTTTCCTCTTCTCTTTTTTCTTTCAGGTCTGCTTTTTTGCCTATGCAGCTTTTCAGCTTCTGGATTCTTGAGCTGTCCGGGAATTTTGTCGAGCTGTCTTCAAAGTAAATTCCTGTGCAGGCGGCATTGCCTGAACCGACACGTGTCGGTCGTAATATTCCGTAATGCTCAAAGTATTTCTCGCTCTTGAAATTCCTGATTGCCCTGCATCGCTCTGATATTGCGCTTAAAATCGCCGTCTGGACCCTGCCAACCGGAAGCTTTGTGTTTGCTGCCCGGCTTATGTATCTTGAGAAATTCATTCCGACAAGCCAGTCTGCGTGCTGCCGTGCGAATCCTTGCGCGGAAAGCGTGTTGTATTCGGACAGAGGCCTTGCGTTTCTGATTCCGTTTATTATGACCTCGTCAGTGAGAGCCTGCGATACCCAGAATCTTTTTATTCTGGTGAAGTCCGTTATTCCTGCTGTCATAAGACATTCCCTTGCGATGACCTCTCCCTCGCGGTCCGCGTCTGTCGCTATGAGAATATTGTCGTTGCGGTGCTTTTTCAGAAGGCTTACGACAATCTTTGCTAATTCTGATGTCTCTGGATTTGTGCGGTAGTCGAATTGCTCTGGAATAACTGGGAAATATTCGGAAGTGTAGTGCTTCGGCTCCTCAAGGCTGAACAGATGTCCCTTGCAGCCTGCGATTGTGGTGTCTCTGCCGGAATAGAAACTGCCGGTCTTCCTGCATGAAAGCGCCCGGGCAAACTCCTCCGCGACATTCGATTTTTCTGCGATGATAAGCATTGTGAACTCCTTCGGGCGGGCAGAAGTTCAGCTCAATTTATAGACCGATATTCAGGATTTTTCAAGAGCAGGATATGTCCGCTGCTGCTGTTGAACCGACACGTGTCGGTTCATTTTATGAAAAAAGGGCAGTTTTTCCGATAAAGTCGTGCATTTAAAGTCATTAAAGGAATTTTCTGAAAAAGAGCCGCCGCTGAAAAGAGGTGAAATGGGCAAAAGAGAAAAAAGAGTAACTCTTGGACGCAAGATAAAGGTTTGTGCTACAAGCCGTGATATTTCGTTTCCTGTTCTGGAGTTATATGTGTTACAGCCGTTTTTTGTGTAATGCGCTTATCTGTTTTCTTCTTTATATGCAATGTAGTACGGCTTGATTCTGCTTGTTTTTTTGCTATGATTTTAGAAATTTGTGTTTTTAGAAGAAATATTTATGTATTGACAATATATTTCTATAATGACATATTTATTACAGGTTTAGACGTGAAAATATATGTCATTGGTGGAAAAATATGTACTTTTCAAAAAAGAAAAAGGCTTTGATTGCGGAAACTGCAAAGGAATCTCAGGACTTGCTGTGCAGGATTTCTCTTGATGCTGGATGGTGCGGATTGCCAGAACTTGCGGAGATGGCGGATATAATGTTCCGCGCCTGGAGAATATGGAGCAACAGCCGGTGGTCTTTTTTTAGCAGGAAATATTCCGGCATTTTGAGAAAATTTTATGTGTCGTATGACAGCGACAGGGGAATGTGCAAGCCGCAGTTTTGTATTATTGCTCTTGCAAGGACTGATTTTGAGAATGAGGAATGGAAGTTTCGGAGAAGAATATATTTGAGCTGGTACTCTGCATGGAGCAATGCGATGAGGAATTCTTCTGATGTCAGCGTCAGTATTGAGTTTTTGGATAAGAAAAATGCAATGGAAACTGTTGAATCTTTCTGCAGTTTGAACCTGCTTGAAAGTCCGTCTTTGGACAATGAACTGGTTGGAATTGAAAAGCGGATAAGGCAGAGCCACCGCACATTTTCTGCCAGCGGCATATTCAGAAAAGCACTGAACCGACACGTGTCGGTTGAAAACTGACTTGACAAAATAATTGTGTGAAATAAAATTTATTCATGGAGGCGCGCCTATGGCTACAATAATGGAAAAGGATGTTCTCTTGGAGCTTGTATCTTACAGCCTTGCCATGCTTCACAACAAAGAGGATTCAGCAGACGTTTCTAAAAATATAAGAAGCCTGAGAGTTATGAAAAAAAATCTTATAAATACAGAATTCGACAAGATAGATTTCCAGAAAACTCGAAATCTGATACAAGGATTTGGGACAGTATGAATTTTATAGCAGGTGAGCTTAACTGCTCAGAGCAGGAATTTTCAGAAAAGGTGAAAAAAGTCTGGAAAGATATTGTTGAGGATGACCCGTTTATTTCAGTGGCAGAGGAATCTCCAGAGGGCTTTGTTCTCGGCGGCCAGCCGGGAGCGGGAAAGACAACGCTCACAAATATGCTTTCCGCAAGGCTTAACAAGAATATAATCTCAATATCAGGCGATGACTTCCGACCTTATCATCCGCATTTTGAGGAAATCCAGAAACTGTTCATGGAAGAGTCGCCGAAATACACATCAAAATTTTCAGGAAGAATGACAGAAGAGCTGATAGACAAGGCTGTTTCTGAGAAATACAACATTGTTGTCGAGGGAACATTCCGCACTTCTGCGACACCTGTCTCAACCCTGAAAAAGATGAAGCAGGCCGGATACAGGACAGGAATCGCGATTCAGATATGCGACAAGGAGACCAGCTGGAAGTCATGCCAGGAACGCTATGAAAAGATGAAGGAGTCGAATCCGCTTCTTGCACGGACGGTTGACAAGGCTCACCACGACCTTGTCATAAGTCAGCTTCCAGAAACTATAAAAGCAGTCTACGAATCAGGCTTTGCCGACAGTCTTGAAATCTATGAGCGTTTCCAGAAGGGGAATACGTTTACTGTAAGAAAAATATTTTCTTCCGAAGACGGAAAGCCTCTTGATGTCAAAATGATAGAGAATATCCTTAAAGGAAAATCCGGTCATAATAAAAAGGCAAGAGAACTTGATTCAGGCTTTGAACGCTAAAACAGCCAATGAAATCTCATTCAATAAAAGACATATTCTCCAGCCGTCCGACTAAGGAGCATTATGAGGAAGACCTCTACAAGGTAAGAAAAGTTCCGTACAAGAAGGACGACATGTGGCGGCTCTCAAAGCTGCTTTCTGCAAAACCGACACGTGTCGGTCGTGATGACGGCGGAAGATTCTCAGGCGGTGGACGCGGCAAAAATCTGCTCATAAATTCTGCAAGCCAGAAAGACCAGCGCGTGATGTTCAAGGTCTCGCACAGCTCCTCGATGCAGGCTCATGACAAGTATCTCTCAACATACATGCCGCAGGAAAACAAGAATGAAGTTCTGGACAAGCCAAGGCTTTTCGGCACTGAAAGCTCGGAGTACGAGGCCGCGAAAGTCCCGGAGCATTTCAAATTCATAGTCTCTCCTGAAAACCAGAATGTGAACCTGAAAGTCCTTGCCTCTGAGTTTATAAAGAGAGTTGAAACCATGACCGGCTACAGGCTTTTTTGGCAGGGGGCTGTCCACACTGACACGGCGCACCGCCACGCTCACATCTGCATAAACGGAAAGGACAGGAACGGAAAGCGTGTCTATTTTCAGCCTGAGATGATCAGGCGGACTATGAGGGAGACCCTCTCGTACATTGCGACGCAGATGGTGGGAGAGCGGACGCAGCAGGAAATTCTTGTGGCGCAGAAAAACCTTGCTGTTTCAAGACGCTGGACGAAGCTTGACGAGGAGCTTGAGAAATATTCCGGAAAAATAAGTTCCCGTCTTCTAAGCCCTGAAATGCAGAACAGGCTCGCGTTTCTTTCTGAAATAAATCTTGCTGTCAGAAAAGCCGGATTCTACGAGCTAAAACCCAGATGGAAGGATGTTCTTGTTGCGACAGGACGGTACAACACATTCCTTGAGGAGTACCGGAAATCAGGCGGAAAACTTGAGCTTTACGCAGGCGGCGGAATCGGCGGAACAGTCGAGAATGTAATATCGTTCGACAAGGATGAAAGCTGGAATGACGCCCTTGTCATAAGAACCGGAGAATCCCTGGTCTATGTTCCTGTGTGGCAGCTGAAGAAAGATGACCTTCTGGGAAAAACAGTCGAGATAAGGAACGGAACAAGAAGCCTCTCTCGGCAGGTTACGGACTCAAGCATACGTATTGTTGAGAGCACTAGAAGCGGAAGAAATCCCGGCAAGCGTGAATAGATTTCTAAAATTACAAAAATCTATTTGTATGTAATAAAATCAATATTGACTGTACAGCGGAAAATTTGTAATCTGTAGCAAAAGTATCTGCCCGCCCTTTCTTGGAGATACTTTATGAGTACTAAACAATATCCTCCTGCCGGCAAAGTCCAGACTCCGTTCTATCCGCAGCTTGAGCATTTCGACTGGATTACAGGACAGATCCGCAGGGAGAACCATATCCTGCGGATTGTGGCAGTCATCTCATGCCTCGCTTTTTTTCTCTCAATCGGAATAAGCCTGTACGCTGTCGCGCAGCCTGACTCTATTCCTGTGATTGTTACAATGAATGACTTCGGCCAGGCGTCCTATGTCGGGCCGGTCTCTCGAAAAAACTACCAGGACTTCAATGTTCCAGAAGTCGCAGTCCAGTATCAGGTGAAGGACTTCCTGAATCTCTACCACACACTCTCAACCGACAAGACAGTGATGAAAAAGTCTGTCAGCAAAATCTACCACATTTTAACCTCAACAACAGCGTCAAAGTATTCGTCGCTTGTGAAGGAGGAGAAGCCTTTTGAGTATTTCGGCACACGGACAAGGGAAGTCTTTTTCCAGACCGAGCCGCTGAAGCTCTCGAAAGACTCCTACCAGATTGACTACCAGGTTATGACACGGCAGGTTTCCGGCTCAGTCGTGAGCAATGTTGCCTACCGCGCGGTCATAAGCGTTAAGACACTGCAGCCGAGCGAAGATGACATAAAGGACAACCCTCTTGGCATCTACATAACCGCATTCGACATGAAGGAAATAAACACGAAAGTATATTCAGGAGAACCACAATGAAAGCAAGGGTAAAAATCGACCGACACGTGTCGGTTCTGGCAATGACTTTTCTGCTTCTCTCATGCTCCACGACAAGAGACCTTGAGAAGAGCGTGAACCAGACGGACTTTGACGACAGCGGCGCAAAATCGCTTGAGGAAGAGGAGCAGAAGAACGAGGCAGAGCTTAAAGGCTACTATGTGCAGGAGGAGCTGAAAGTCCAGAACATGGAGGACACTGTTGTGTTTGTTGACCGCCCTGTCTACATTCCCGAGCAGAAAGACGCTCCTGAGCTTGAGCGCGGATTTGAATCCGGATATGACGCTGTGAAGAAAAGCCTGAGGAAGGCGACTGTGAGGCCGGAGAACTACAAGAGCGGAACTTTCTTCTATCAATATAATGAAAATCTTGTGTACGAGATTTATGCCCAGCCGTACCATCTTACGGACATTGTCCTTGAGCGCGGCGAGACTGTGAAGGGAAATCCGTTCTTTTCAGAGGATGAGAGCGTGTGGGAGCTTACGGCAGGTGTCTCGATTGACACGGAGACAGGCGAGGAAGTGCAGCATTTTTTTGTGAAGCCTGCGTACTCAAAGCTGGACTCAAGCCTGATTATCATAACCGACCGGCGTGTCTATCATCTGCGTGTAAAATCCTTTGCGGACACGCACATGGCGATTGTCAAATTTACATATCCTGATAAGCGGAATTTCTATGCGAAAAGCACAGCGGAAAAAAGCCGTTCCGTCGAGAACGACTTCATAAGAATCTCGAATCCTGAGCTATTGTCTTTTGACTACAGGATGAAATATTCGATGTTCAAGAAGCCTGAATTCCTGCCCAAGCGTGTCTACGATGACGGACAGTCAACATACATTCAGGTTGACGACATTGTGCTTCAGAAAAAGCTTCCTGTCCTGTTCAATGAGAAGAACGAGATTGAAAACTATTCTGTGAAGAAGAACATCTTTGTTGTTCCGCGCCTTGTGAATAAAATCACTCTCCGGCTTGGAAAGCAGAAAGTCGTGATAGAAAAGAAAAAGATAAGCCAGAAAATTGCGGAAAAAATCGCCGCGGAAGAGGAGACGCAAGTTGGAAAATAATATCGATGAGGATGAAAACCTTGAGCTTGACGCATCTTCTGTTGACCTGAACGACGAGATTGAGAGCGAGGACGATGAGCTTCCGCCACCAGAAGAGGAAAAAGACGAGGCGCGCGAGCTTAATGTCGGGAATATACTTGCGCTTATTTTTATCGGGGTCGCGGTGATTTTCCTTATCGTGATGGCGGCAGGCTCTGCAAAGTCAAAGAAGAAAGTCCAGAGCCGGGAGCTAGACAAGTCAGGAAGCAAGACAGTCGTTGAATTCAATGAGAGGACAGAGAAGGCTCCCGAAGTAAAGGAGAATGTGGAGCAGATTTTTGGGGAAGAGAAAAAAGAGGAAAAGCCTATGAGCGAAAAAGACGCAGACACTGTTCTTTCCACACTGCCGCCTGAGCTTCAGAGTGGAACTGCTCCTGTTACGCCGGTCGGAAGCCGCTCCTCCTCATCCGCAAAGTCAGACCGTCCGGACACAAGGAACTCGAAATCGCCCAGAAAAATCGAGGGAATCGCAGGGCAGAGCTATGCGGCTGCAAACGCAAACTCCAACATTGTGAGCGCGGTCATGAACGGAAATTTTCCGCAGACATCTTCCTCGTCAAGAATGACCAAGGAGGAATACATCGCGCAGCAGATGCAGCGCACTCAGCAGATTCAGAATTCGCTGTACGGCTCAGGCGGAAGCTACGGCGGCACAAACCAGAGCCAGAGCGCAGCTTACCAGTCCAACCGCGAGGAATTTTTCAATAGCCAGGGTAGCGGAACTGGAAACGGACAGTTCCTTCCGTACAACACAATCTGGGACGGAACGATTATCTCGGCCTCGCTTGAAACGGCGATAAACACAGACAATCCCGGCGTTGTGATTGCACGAGTGACGCAGAACGTCTATTCAAGCTATGACCATTCGCTTCTTCTGATTCCGCAAGGCTCGCTCCTTTACGCTACCTACAACAGCTCTGTCAGTTACGGGCAGGACAAGGTGCAGGTGGCATGGAATCTTCTTATACGCCCTGACGGCTACAGAATCACATTGGGCAACATGAACGGAGTTAGTGCGCAGGGGGTGAGCGGATACAAGGGAAAAGTCTCGAACCATCCGTGGGCTACTATGAAGGCGCTGGGAATGATTGCAGTCTACTCTATGATTCAGACCGAGATGTCAAAGAGCATAAACAGCCAGAACAACGAGTATATACAGAACGCGATGACAGATGTGTGGACGCAGTCGTCGAAAATCGGAAACAAGATTATCGACCGCGCGCTGGACATAAAGCCGACAATCGCTGTCCCGCTCGGAAAGGAAATCAAGATTATCACGAATGTTCCGCTTGAGCTTCCTCCGTGCAAGGTGAGCCAGGCCACAAGAAAATATGTAAGGACGCGATAAAAAAACGGATATGAGCAGTCCGTGGCCACGAATAGAAAGTTTACAGAAGCGGATTTTTCATTATAAAAAGCTGAAATAAAAATGAGTACACGAATAGACATTGAAAAAAAAATCTCTGGAGTAAAAAATGAAATTTTTAAGGAATGCTGTTCAGCTGCTCATGATTGCGGTGGCTCTTGCCTTCTCTGGCTGCCACTGGAACGATGTTTCTGACAGTGGCGGAGATGACGGCGGTGTGAAAATCACCTCGCTTTCATTTGCGAAGTCAACTCTCTCGATGAAAGTCGGTTCAATGGACTACATAACAATAAAAGTGAATCCTGCAACGAGCCAGAAGGACTGCGAATTCAAGTGGACCTATGACTCAAAAATAATCAGCTGCGACACAGGCTCGAATTTTGGTGTCACGATAACGGCACTTTCCGAGGGACAGACATCGCTCCGATGCTCCTATGGCGGATATGACGCGACTGCAATAATAACGGTCTCAGGATTCGAGGACGGATACGAGGAGACAGCCGAGCCGTACATCTATTCAAACACATCGATTCTGCAGACAAGCCCTGGCGTAACAGAAAAGGTTTTTGTCTCTCTCTACGGAGGAGATGCCTCTGACATCGACGGCTACACATGGACTATAGACAATTCTTCTGTTGCGACGATTCAGCCGACTGGACAGTACTGCCTTATAACTGCGAAGGATTCCGGATATGCCAGAATCAAGGTTACAAACAGCAAGGCCAGCTATCCGTATTATATGGGAGTTTATGTCTTTGCGGACGCAACAAATGTTCCTTATATAACAACATCCACAAATATTCTTACGATAAACCAGGGCGACGGCGAGCAGACAATAAGCTGCTCTTTGGTGAACGGAAAAGAAACTTCCCTTGACAGCGCATTCAAGTGGGAGATTGTCTCCAAGGATTCAAATGAAGTTCCCGTGGGGCTTTCATTCAATGGAAACAATGCGGTTGTGACTCTTCTCCGAGGCGGAAGCTGTACTTTAAGAATAACGCACCCTGACGCTGCTTATCCGCTTGATATTCTCTGCCGTGTAATCACAGTTGTGAAGAATGTCTACATAAAGCCGGACAGCAGTATAATCACGCTGAACGGAACTGACGAGCAGACTGTAACCTGCGAACTTGAGAATATCGGAATAGGCGACTATTCAGTTGACGAATACAGCTATTCCCTCGATAACCAGGACGCTGCGGAGATTGTGTCGTCTGTCGGAAACCAGGTCATGCTACGCGGCCTTGCAAACGGAAGCGCAAAACTTATCATCTCCCATCCGAAAGCCGCCTATCCTAGGGAGGTTCTCTGCATTGTGACAGGACAGCTGAAAGATGCCGTTGACGCCTCATGCTACATAACTACAAGCCAGAACTATATAAGGACAAAGGTCGGCGCGGACACGACATCTGTCTCGGTCAGTCTTCGCGGTGGCGATGATGGAGATGAGAAAGGCTTTGTCTGGACTGTGAAAAGCTCTCCAGCATCCGGAAGCGGAGATGTCATATCGCTTGAGACAACAGACGGAAACGCCGTGCACTCAAGGGTGGCGGCAATGACTTATGCCTACGGAACTGCGTACATCACTCCGAAAGCCGAGGGAACGGCTGTAATCACTGTGAGCCATCCGAAAATTGTCTATTCGACGGAAATTCTTGTGAAAGTCCTGGGCAAGGATGCGATTCTTGAGGAGCCTCTTTATTTTACAGGCAACGGTCTTGTAAAAATCTTGAATGGAAGCGAGGCTGAGTACTCTGTCGGACTCAACGGAAAGAGCAAGTCCGCCTCGGACGAGCAGAACATAAGATGGAGCAATGACGACACAAGGCTTTCTGTTGTCGGAAACGGAATTTCAGCCACAATAAAAGCTCCGTCTTACGGAACTGGGCAGACAATCTCCCATGTAACTGCCAGCCACAGCAAGGCGGAGCAGGACAAGACAATCCTTGTCATGACAGCCGATGACGAGGAAACATTGAAGAGCATGAAAGCTCTTTATTCCGACAAACTTTATTACAACTTCGAGGCTGGAAAGGAAGCCACAGTTTTCTGCAGCGCAGTCGGATTCGATGAGTATGACGGGGAGACCGACGAGACAAAAAGTTATGACTTCTCGATGTTCACATGGACGACTTCCGCCCCTGCCGTCATCTCCGTGGCCAAGAATTCATACAATCCGCTCTCATGCACGATAGGAGGACTGAAAGCCGGAACTTGCACGCTCACAGGCTCTATTGACGGATACTCGTGCGACTTCAAGATAACGGTCTATCCTGTCGGAACGGTCCAGACAGATCCAGAAATCTATCTTACAACCACGCAGAATGTTGTCTCGCTGAAATCGGCCGGAAAGACTGCGTCCGTGAATGTCAGTGTGGTGAACCTCTCTGCAAGTAAGTATTCCTCAATAAAGTGGCA
This sequence comes from Parabacteroides distasonis, assembly GCA_963659855.1. GTDB lineage: Bacteria > Spirochaetota > Spirochaetia > Treponematales > Treponemataceae > Treponema_D. Next base: position 39,384 of record CAVKVK010000001.1, read on the forward strand.
GACTGAAAATGAATCGGTCGCGACTGTCCAGGCGAACGGAACTTCTGCGACAATAACGGCGGCAGGTGAGGGCGAGACTGTCATAAATGTCTCACAGTCGGAAAGTCAGAACACGTTGAAAATCTATGTCCGTGTCGGAAGCGAGTACGTGATTCCAGAGGCAGAGCCGCTTGTCTATATTTCGTCCCTGGATGTTCTGACGATGCTCCGTGATGACTCCGCGCAGAAACTTCAGGCTGTTCTTGCAAACTATTCCGCCTCTGACACAAGCGGATTCAGCTTCTCAATAGACAATGAGAATGTGGCTAAAATTTCCGCCCAGTCTGTGAACGGAACCGCATACATAAAGCCGGTCGGAAGCGGCCAGGCTGAAATCACGATTTCACATACGGCAACCGAGCTTACAAAGAAGGTTCTTGTTGTTGTCGGAAACTCCTCTGAGGAGCTTGCAGGATATGTCTATCTTACGACAGGCAGCAATGTTGTCGCTGTCGGTGAGGGAAACACAAAGAGTGTCTCTGTCAGCGTGAAGAATTCAGACTCAGTTGTCCTTGACGGCTACAGCTGGAGTTCAAGCAATCCGAATGTAGTTGATGTAACTTCAAGCGGGGCGACGGCGGTTTTTCATGGAAACGGAATCGGAACTGCGATGATAACTGTAACAAGCAAATACTGCCAGTATCCGCTGCAGATTATAGCCCAGTGCGTTGACCCGGTCGCGGCCGCAGCGAATCCGTATATTCAGCTCACGTCAAGCGTGATGAACCTGAATGTCGGGACAACGTACACGTCAATAACGGCGGACTTGGTCGGAGGAAAGCAGAGCGATTTCTCTGATTTTGTCTGGTCATCAAATGATTCCTCGGTGTGCGCGGTATACGGCCAGAACGAGGTGGGAAAAGTCCGCGCGCTGAAAGCCGGAACAACATACATAACCGTCTCCCATCCGAAAGCCGCCTATCCGGCACAGATTCTTGCTGTCTGCGATGAGGTAAAGGAAAGCGAGTGCTCAATAAGCGTTCCGAGCAGCATAATCACGATGAAGCCGACGGACGGAGCAAAGACTGTAACTGCGACTCTTGTGAACGGAAGCACCAACGACAAGTATAATTTCAGCTGGTCGCTTGATGTTTATGATATAATTGATTTCCAGTATTCCGCGAATGTCTGCACTATTACACCGAAGCAGACAGGAAGCGTCACAATAACGATTCACCATCCGAAGGCGGCTTATGACCAGCAGATAATCGTGAACGTCCAGCAGTATTCTGAGTTCTCTTTTCCGAAGGAAAGCATGACGATTGAGCAGGGGAGCGTGCAGTTCGTGAACATGGAAGTTCCGACAACAACTGTCTCTACTCACATTGAGTACTCTGTAGAGAATAGCAATATCTGCTCGATTGTGGGAACAAAGTCTGTGGCGCAGATTACAGCGGTCGGCTCCGGAACAACAACCGTGAAGGCGCGGCTTATCGCGACAAGTACCGGCGTTGAGCAGGCAAGCTCCGAGATGATGGTCTATGTCAAGGAAAAGTCTGTTGATTCTGTATACATAACGGCTTCATCAACAATCTATACTGTGAACAAGGGAAAAAGCCAGAGCCTGAGTGCGACGCTTACTGGAACTGGAGTCACAAATTCCGACCAGTACAATCTGAAATGGACTACTTCCGACAGCGACGTTGTGCAGGTTACAGGAATCAGCTCCGACGGAACTGTGAAAGGACAGTCAATCTACATAACCGCGCTGAAAAGCGGCGAGGCTGTCATAACCTGCTCTCATGAGAAGGCTGCAAGCACCCTGCAGTTCTATGTGGTTGTTCCAGGCACTGGTGAAAAAGCGGTAACTTTTGACAAGACCTACATGACGATTCTAAAAGGCTCCAGCGGAAGCCAGCTCAAGGCGACAATCGAGAACGCAGAAAGCGGCAATGACTACAACAATCTTATCTGGACGTGCGAGGGTGCAAACGGAGTGGAAGTGGCCCGCGTCATGGGAAGCGGACAGAAAGTTACAATCTATCCAGTCTCAGTCGGCGAGGCGACAGTTATGGCGCAGCTTCCTGACAGCTCAAGCATCGCAAAATGCACTGTGGTTGTCGAGGCTGGAAAGAGCCTTGTTTTTGAGACGAACTCAAGAAAAGTCCAGCCGTTCCACTCAAAGATTCTGAAATACACGGTAAGTCCTGCGGATGCGGTTCTGACATGGTCAAAGACTGTCGGAGATGGCGAAGACTATTTTGACTACCGCGATTTGGGCTGCGATTCGGAAGGAAACGGACAGGTCGAGATTTCAGGAATTGCGGAGGGCAGCGGAACTCTTGCCTGTGTTACGGACGGCGGGGCTAAAGCTCAATGTTCTGTAAGAGTTGCATGGGACTATGAATTCTCTGTGATCGGTGCGACTACATTCACAGTGACACCGGCGGAGAGCAGGGAGATTGAATTCAAGGTTTCCCCGGCGGACTCAAAAATTTCAGTTGCGTCCACATCGTCCGCCTATTTTGACTATGAGATTAAGAACAACGGGGACGGAAGTGGAAGTGTCATTATAAAGCCTGTCACGGAAACTTCCGGGAATATTTCGATTGACATAATTGCGCAGAATCCTGGCAAGGACTATGAGGAGGTCGGAAAGAAGACCATAACAGCGGCGTTCAGGTATGACAAGCTCACTCCAGTTGTCTCGTTCATCGGAAGCGACGGAAAGTTTTCAAGGCTGGATGAATCAAGCGGGGCTTTGTACGTGGGCGACGGCGAGAATATTACTTTGAATTTCAGCATAGCAGAGTCCAAGTCGAATGGAAGTGTAAAGAACGTAATTTTCAAGAAAGCGGACACTGAAACTAGATACGGCTGCGAGGTTGTCGGGGCTTCCGATGGAAGCGGAAACATGATATTCAAGAGCAACATCGAGGATCAGATTGAGAAGGGCTATTGGGTAACCGAGGCGTACAGGCCCACATATAATGGCAGCCAGATTTTGAACTGGAAAACGACGCTTCAGTGGTGGCTTGATAGGTATGAGAAGCATTCGACTGACCACAGAAGCTCGCTTGGACTGTTCTCGACAGATTACTCAACGTTTGAAAAATACCATCCGAAAGGTCCATCAACATCTGATATGCAGTCGCATTGCAACACGAACAAGATTCTCTATCTTTGGGCAGGCGGACAGAACGGTCGTGAGGATGATTGGGACAGCAACGACTCCTCAAGACGCACTGTTCCTGTGAAGTCCGGCTATTTTGGAAAAGTCAGGGATTATTCCCTTAACGGATTCTACTCGAATGAGGACTTCTGGAGCATTGCGTACTGGTGGTGTCCTGGAGACCAAAGAAGTTCAACGACAGACCATTCTGACGGAGATTTCTGGTATCAGGTAAAATACGACAAGGCGGTTTGGGATGCCGTTGGAAATGCTGAATACCATATGCACATAGATCCTCATATTATGTCAGAGAATGTCTCCTGCTATGAGGGAAATTCAACTGACCAGACCGTGAAAGTCCAGGAGCTGATTGGCTGGCTGACAATTGAGGTTTACCACAATGTCAGCACTGAAACTGCAAAACGGCCTGTCTATCTTGAGGTCAGAAACTGCCAGAAGAACCTAAGCAAGCAGTAGTCTTGAATTGAATTGCTAGGCAATAAAAATGCTCCGCAGAACTTTGCGGAGCATTTTTGTTTATTAAGTTTTTTATTTTTCCTTTGACCAGGTTGTTTCCTGATTGCCAAAAGGAACAAGATAGCCTTTCAGCTTCAGTGTTGTTGAGGACACGGAAGTTATTATGTAGCTCTTTTCAAGATAATCATTCTGGGCAACATTGTCATTTGAGTCATAGATTTCAAAGAAGTTGTACTTGTTGCTTCCAGTTCCGCCTGAGTATGTTTTCCATTTGAAAGTCGCATCAGACAAAAGATTGCTTCCTCCATAGACTATAAGAGAGCCTGTTTTGTCTGAATTCAAGACAAGGCTGTTTTTCTTGTCAGTCCATTTTCCAAGCATCTTGTAGTCAAGCCCTGTTCCGCTGAACGAGTCGGATGTTACCGTGATGATGCAGTATCCTGCCTTTGATGAATTAACGCTTGAGGTTATCTTGACTGTTGCAGTTCCGACTGTCTGTGCTGTAATTGTGTCGCTGTCCAATGAGATTGCATCGTATTCATTATTATATATTGAATAGTAGCAGTCCTCGTTCCATGAGCTTTTAAGCTTTACTGTTTCGCCGACTTTCATTTTGTATTCTGTCGTTGTTGCGATGTCAAGAAAATCACCGCTTTCAGAATCCTCGCTGTTGTCACCGTCAGCTGTTTCTTTTTCGTACTGAGCATAGAAAGTGATGTCCTCATTCAGTGTGAATGAAGTTCCAGCTTTATAGCTGCTTCCGCTTCCGTCCGCCATTGTGTTCCAGCCCGAAAAATTGTAGTCGGCAACGAAAACGTCATCTTCAGTAAGTTCTGAATAGAAGCATTTTGTGCTTGGAAGCGTTATTGATGTTCCTGCAGTCTCTGTTATGTCGGGAATCGCCGCGTTCTCTCCGACTCCGTATTTAGTTGAGTCTGGCAGGTTCAGGTCGAACTTTGCTGTTGCAGTAGCGCTTTCCCCGGAAGAGTTCTGATTCCCCCTTTCTTCTGAACCTTCGGTCTGACATGACATGAACAATGCTGCGGCGACAAGAGCCGCTATTGTGATTGCTGTTTTCCTCATTTTTATTTTCCCCATTATTTTTACAAAATATTATTAAGAAATTCTGTTGCTTCCTGCACACCGTTTTCAGAAGATATGCGGAGAAATTTTTTTCCATCAGTTTCATTTTTTTCAAGGAAATCTCCGTTGAATAGAAGCTTTCCATATTCATAGCAGGCATAAGGAACATTTTTTGCAACAGCGTTTTTTAAATAGACAATTCCTGTTTTTGCATCGGCATTGCATCCTTCACCGGCAACAAGCATTGCTCCATAAAAGCCTGCCGCCTCATTGCTTTTATCCTTGATTTTTTCAAAATACTCGAATGCTTTTTGCGGATTTACATCGCAGCCTCTTCCGAATCTGTAGGACAAGCCAGCTGCCAGTGCCACATCTGGATATTTCTTGAATACCTTTTCAATTTTTGCTTCCGGCTCTTGTTCGATATATTCAATCGCCTGTGTGTATTTTCCTTCGTTGTAAAGATTTAAAAAGGAAGCCGCTGTGTCCTTTGCATAGCTCATTTTGATTGAAAGAAAGACAAACAATGCAAAAACTGCAATCAGGATTGCGACTGGTATTAGGATTCCCTTTATTCCGTACTCACTTATTGTCAGTTTTCCTATGCCGATAATAATCAGAATGCCTATGATTTTTCCAAGGCATCCGCCTTTCTGTTTTCCGTTATTCCCTTTCTTTGAGAATAAGTTTCCAAGCATGACTCCGAGCCAAAAATTGTCGTTTGCCATAATAAACTCCTTGTATAATAGTTTATGTATATGAAAATTTTATTTTCATCTGTTTTAATACCGTTTGCGGATTGATGTGTTTCCGCCGGTTCTCTGGTATTCCCTTATTCGTTGCCTCTCCTGCCTTATCTCCTCGTCCATTCTCTGGAATCTTATGACAGGAAGCGCGCTGTAAGAAATGTCAAAGTCGCCTTTCTCGATTTTCTTGTATGTAAGGTTGTCGCCGAAAAAATCGACCATTGCCATCTTGTTTCTTGTGTGGCGGTAGGTGTAGTTCTTCGGGTCGCTTATAGGCTTTGAGAAGTCTCCTTTCCGGCAGAAATCAAGCCAGTCATATCCGTAGTAAGGCTTCTCCTGCGCGCAAATCACCTTTAGTTCGATTCCGCAGAGCTGCATGTCGCTGTGCCCTTTTTTCCAGGAATAGAGCGTGCTGTTCATCTGGTATAAATACATGACTTTCTTTGATCCGCCGATTCTCGGGAATGAGACAATAAGCCTTGTCGCATTGTAGAATTCAATCTCAACCAGCTTGTTCCTGTACCAGCCGAACACCGTGAACGGATACTGTATTGACTTTTCCTCTTCAGTCTCCTCGTATGGTTTCGTGTCGAAGAAGTTCCGGCTTGTCGCGCATGATGACAAGGCTAGACCCATGAGTGCCATTGCTAGGATTGCTGCTGTTTTTCTGCAATTTCTCATTTGAACACCTTTATTATTTCTGTGGCGATGTAGATGACAGAGCAGCCGCCCACAAAGACTGCTGGAGCGTATACAATGAATGTCATTGCTCCTGCGATGATTCCATGCCTGTGCGATATTGGCTCGATGATGACGCTGTGGATTCCGTGAGCTATTGTGCCTAGAATCACTGTCGGCAGAAAAAAGAGGAACAGAATATATTTCGCCAAAAGAATCATAGTGATTATCATTTTTGTTTCCTTCCGAAATGTTTTTATACTATACACATTACCCCCCCCCGAAAAAGTTTCAAGTGGAGGGCATTTCTTTCTTGATGAAAATTTGAAATTTCTTGGTGGGAATTCCGCTAGAAGTCCATCTCAAGGTTCGCAAGGCAGCACTGGAAATTGTCCAGGGAAAGATTCCAGTGCTGCTGTAGGCACTTTGTTATAGCCCAGGCTCCGGCTTCCATTGCGGTCATCCTTTTAAGCACATTCGGATATGCGGTGACTGAGAGAGGATACAGCCTTGTTTTCTCGTTGAGAGTTTCCCTTGCCGGCAAAGGCGAGTCGTCCTCTGGAATGTATGATTCTTTGACTAGATTGTAGCTGAGATTTTCGATGAATTTTTTTGTCTTCACAAAGAAGATGTCCGGGTTTGCTTTTTTAAGCTCCTGTGCTGTCATAAATAACTCCATTGTTTTTGTTTGTTGAGGTTATTTACGGCGCGGGGCTATGCTAGCTTTCCGGACAGCGGCGGCGTAATTCGGCTATGATTCCCAGACGGAAATGAAATAAAAAAAACAAAGCTTGTTTTCCGTCCTGGAATGTTCTTTAAGGCTCTTCAGCAGAGCCTTATGTTTCCTGTTATGCTTTCGGGAAGAGGCTCTGTGTTCTCCACATGCTCAAGCCCGAATCTCTGTATCACAAGCTGGCTTACAGTAAGACCTGCATTCTTCGCCAGTCTGCGCATTATCTCTGCCTGCCTTGCGTTCCTGAATGTGAGGGTCATGTTCACGATGTTCTTTCCAGTGGGCTTCCGGCCTGAGCCTTCTCTTTTTCCGCCCCAGTTGCTTGTGTTCATGCTTTGAAGTCTAAAGCATTTGTTTTGATTTGTCAAGTTGATTTTTCAAGTTGTTTCGGAAAAGAATTCCGGAATTTTTTCCTGTGTAATGCGGTGTATTGCTGTTTTTACAGATAAACTGTATTGTAGTCTAAGAAATAATACTGTAATAAAAACAATATTTTCTGCCCGCCCGGGGAAAAGTTGTTTTGAGAGACAAAGAAGAATTCATACGCAAAGACCCTGACGCAGCCCACAAGGTCTACTGGCTTGCCGTGCTGAACTGGATTGTTCCGCTTCTGTGCATTGCGGCTGGTCTTGTCATGACCACGCAGAAATTCGCCGTCCTTATGAACCACGACTACAGTGTCATCGGGCGGCCGCTCTTTATTTTAAAAGGCGCATACCGTGTCTATAATCCGCTCATATTCATTCTTGGAATGTTCAAGTACGCCTTTGATGACGCGTACTCATACTATTTTTTTCAGGCTGCTCCGGCGACGTTCATTGGCCTTGTTGTGGCGGTGCTTCTGTTTTTCATAACAAGCGTGATTGTCTCCGCCCATCAGAAGAACCAGCACATCCACGGAACAGCAAGATGGGCTACAAGGGAAGACCTTGAAAAGTTCGGAATGCTCCAGCCGCGCGGTGTAATCTGCGGGCAGCTCAGCAGCGCGAATGTTGGCTACCATGTTGACAGGGAGAAGGCGAGCCTTGTTTTAGACTTGCCGAAGAATCTTGTTACTAGAAAAGTCCATGTTGCGCCTGTCGTGTGCCATTCGGGACGCACAAATACATGGATGATTGCTCCGACAAGAAGCGGAAAGGGCGTTAGTACCGTAATCCCGACCTGCCTGAGCTATGGCGTTCCATACTGGGGAATTGACGGCAAGACCGGAAATAAAGTCGTAAAAGGACGCGGCTCGATGGTTATTTTTGACCCCAAGGGCGAGAACTGGGAGGCTTCGGCAGGATACCGCACGAAGTTCAGCACATGCATTCCGTTCCGTCCGCTCGATCCGGATGGAGACACAGCGCATTACAATCCGATTCACGAGATTCCCGACAGTCCTAGCGAGGCGTTCTCCTGGGCTGACATGATTGCCGAGATTTTCTTCGGGGCAGAGAACGCCAAGGCCGCCTCTGACGGAGCTACCCAGTACTTCAACAACACGGCTCGCGATATTTTTGCAGGCGTTGTCATGCACGTCCGGTTCTGCCGCTACATAGCATGGAAGGACAAGAATCTTTCCACAGTCCTTGACATTTTCAGCCAGGCGAGCAGCGATGACAATAAAGATGCTGACGAGGAGAGCGGCGGACCGGGCTCTGCCATGCTCGCGCAGATGAGAGAGGACGGCGTTCATGTTGACGACTCTGGACACGAAAGCCCTCTTGTCCATGAGCTTATTGTGAAGGCGGCGAACCGCTCCGAGACCCAGACACCGAAGGAGCGCGCCTCCACATACTCAACCGTGTTCAGCAAAATTTCATTGTTTCAGGACCCTCTGCTTAAAAATGCGACCGCTTATTCAGATTTCAGTGTTGACGACTTTATCGACGGAAAGAACGGAATCAGCCTTTATCTCATCGTTCCATACAACCATATCAAGCGAATCAGCCCGGTGTTCAGGATGATAATCACGTTCATGATTAAGAAATTCTCAAGCGGAACGACAAACGCAAACGCCGTCAAGCTAAAGATTCCCTGCCTGTTTCTTCTGGACGAGTTTCCGGTTCTTGGGTATTTTCCGGACATCGCATTGAACGCTGGAATCCTCGCGGGCTACGGAGTTACTTTTTTTATCGTAAGCCAGTCGCTGAACCAGATTGTTGATGTCTACGGCGAGAACCATCCGTTCCTCGACCATTGCAAGACCATCATACTTTTTGCTCCGGGAAACATAAAGGACGCAAGGCAGTTTTCTGAGACAATAGGAAACCGTTCTGTTCTTCTGGACAACATCTCAAGCTCCAGCACAAAGTGGCAGGCGGGATTCAACAGCATATCGCGGAGTTCCCAGGAAACGCAGACAAGCCTTGTGAATCCTGACGAGCTTATGAAGATGGACTTCTCGCGCTGCATTGTGTTCAACGGTCAAATGCCGCCGTACAAGGGAAAGAAGGTTGTCTACTATGAAGACCCGCGATTCAAGAACAAGGCTTTTATGAAAGTTCCTGGAATCAGTGAGATTTCTTCTAGGTTCAAAAAACTTCCAAGCCACCGCAGAAAGCATTTCAATGTGGGAAGCTCAATCCAGAAGACAATAGAGCGGATTGAGAAAGTCGAGGTAACGCAGTCAATTCCAAGCGACTTTGACATTTTTGCGGACGACGGACGCGAGACAAAATTTTAACGGAAGAGGAAGTGAAATATGGAAGATAAGAAAGAAATTGAACTAACGAAAAAATTGCATGAGAATTTAAGTTCTTTTTGCAATGAAAAATTTTATATAGAAGCCGCAAATCTCTCGCATGATGAAATAATAAAAAAATATGGAGATAATCCTGTCGCAATAGCAGAAATTCCTGAATCAGACCCTGTTTTTAAAGGAATTTGGAAAGACGCGAAAAGCAATCTTGTTTATACAGGACTAGGAAGTTTTATTGACTATTGGGTAAATCATCATCCAGAGCTTGAACCGTCTGATTTTATGAAAATACAAGATGTTCTATCAAATCCTGACAGTCGCTATTTTGACAAAACAAAGAACGCTGTTATTTTTGATAAATTTTCAGATGGACTCCATGATGTTGTGATAATGAAAAAAGCTGCGGACAAACTGATTTATGAAAGAAGCAGCTATATGCCTAGAAAATTGCCAAAACGATGGCAAGAAATTGAACAGAAAAATGGAATTGTAAAGCAGTCATTTGTGGACGGACACCCCACAATCAGTCAGTCAGAAAAATCTGAAGCCGGCATAGTCCGTAATATTTCTACTCTTAATGACACCAAAAATATAACACAAAACAACGAAAAGTCAACATCAATGGAAAAAAACTCGGAATCAAGGCTTCTGTATGAAAAGACAACGGTGAATGTTGACGGCCTTTAGCGCGACTGCGAGCACGGTGTCCTGGAAGGGTTCAAGAACGCTGTGAAAATGGTTGACAGGCTGAAAGAGGAAAATTCCAATCTGAGAAGGGAAAACAGCGAGCTTTACAAAAAGCTAAAGCTGGAGCAGAAAATCCATTCAAAGAGTCATCATGAGAAGGAGATTGAAAGGTGAAAAACAACAGGAAAGAAAGCTATGTGAAGTACGGAGTCCTAAAGCAGCTGCGAATGACGGAGCAGATGCAGAACCTCATAAAAAGCAAGGCTCTTGAGCACAACACGACCGAGAGCGAGATTATCCGCCAGGCACTTGACAACTACATAAACCGCAGTATGAGCGACTCCGAGATAGTGCACGCCTCTCTTGTGGAAAATTCAAGGAAAATCCGCTATCTGGAAAGCAAGGTCGAGCTTCTCGCTCTGATTGTCATGCAGCAGACAAAATTCATCATGAAGATGTTCCCGGACAGGCAGATAAACAGCGACGAGCTTGTAGAGATTGAATATGAAAGGTTTGTCAGGGACTGCACGAAGATTCTCAAGTCCAACCATTCAGGCATTCTTGAAAGCATGATACTTGACGCCTACGAGAAAGGAGACGACTAGAAATGACAGGAATGGACGGATTCGGGCAGCAGGTCAAGCTCGACAAGTGGATAAAGAACCTTGAGGACGACATGAGGCTGATTGTTCCCTTCATCGAGGACAGGAATGTGACTGACATCGCGATCGGGATAAACGGCGAGCTTATTGTCGAGGGGCTTGGAATGGAGAAGACGTTCACAGGAATTTTCTTTGACGAGCAGACAACGACAAGAATCATCTATGCCACGGCCGCTGTTCTCGGCGTTACTGTTGACCCGGACAATCCTATTGTGGAAGGCGTTCTTCCCAACTGGAAAATCCGAGTCGAGGGAATTCTTCCGCCGCGTGCAGCGCGCAATCCGATGTACTTTATCCGCCGGCCTCCGGCAAAGATTTTCTCGCTTGAAAGCTATCTTGACTCCGGGCGGATTACAAGGGAGCGGTACGACCTTCTTGTCGGGCATATAAAAAAACGCTCGAATATTGTCATCGGTGGCGAGACCGGAAGCGGAAAGACGACGCTCCTGAATGCGGTTATAGACAAGATGAGGGAATTCACGCCGGACGACCGCTTCTATATTGTCGAGGATGCGGGCGAGATTCAGTGCAATGCGCGCGACTTTGTTCCGATATGGGCGGCAGGCAAGGACTGCCTGAAGGCTGTCGCGACTGCACTCCGCTGCAATGTGTCGCGCATTATTTTCGGTGAGCTGCGCTACGGCGATGTAACAAACGAAGTCTTGAAGGCATGGAACTCGGGACATACAGGCGGAATCACGACAGTGCACGCAAACTGCGCGCTTTCAATGCTCTCAAGAATCCGCGACCTTCTGCGCGAGGTTATTCCGGGCGAGCTTCCCGACGTGGCTCAGTCAGTCCAGCTTCTTGTGCACATGAGACCGACAAAAAACGGCCCTGTTGTTAGCGAGGTTGTGGAGACAAGACAGATGGGAAGCTCATCGTTCATGGAAGACCTTGAGAGCAACAATCTTATCAGCTGAAAGGAGGGTTTTAGGAAAACAGATTTTCAAGGCTTACGAACAGGAATGTTTTTATGAGGCTCGCCTCATGCACGAATAGAAATTTTTTGCCTTTTTTTGAACAGAAATTGAGAACACGAACAGGATTCTAAAATTAAACCCAGGACATAAAGGAGTATTTTATGAAGTCCGAAAAAACAGAAAAAGCCGTTCAAAAAATCAAAAGCTTTGTAACAAACAGAAAAGTTCTCATGGCAGCTTTCATGCTGTTCATGATTATAGCGCCGACATTCGCAGGAAGCAGCGGCGACACCATCGAGCAGCTTGACACATGGGGAGACAAGATTCTCTCGCTTTTGCAGTCAACATGGGTGAAGGTTCTTCTTCTTGTCGCGCTGATAATCGAGGCTATCGGCGTAGTTGTCGCGGGGCAGCAGGGCGGAGGCGGACAGATTCTGAAAAAGTTCGCTCCATGGATAATCGGAACACTGATTCTTTTGTGCTCGTCAGGAATCTGCTCTTATTTCCTCGGCGATCTGAATTTTGAGATTTCGATGGCGGAGGAAGCCATTCCAGCGGCGGAAATTTTGGTCTCAGGAATTGTGTAACAGAAAACGGTGGCAGGAGAAATCCTGCTGTCTGTATGAATCTTGATTTTTCTTGGAGGAGAATTTGGAAAACGAACCTACTTTATACGACTATTCTGTTCCAGTGCACCGTGTGCTGCTCCAGCCGAATGTTGTTCTCGGAATCGGAATAGCACCGGCGATGATGATTCTTGTTCTCACGATTGTTCTGATGAACATGGTGAGCGTGTGGTGCTTCCCGATAGGAATTGTCCTTTTTGTCGCGGCGAAGATGCTCTGCAGAAACGACCCGTACATGATGACGATTCTTTTTGACAGGCTGATGCAGCCCAACTTATGGAGATCTATCTGATGGATGTGCCGTTTCTTGACTTTTTCAGGCTGAACAGGGAAAGCGCGAACATGCTCAAATATGTCAGTCCATACTCGTTCATAATGTCGCCTGGAGTCTGCCTCCTTAAAAACGGTGCGCTTATGACATCGTACCAGGTTGAGTATCCAGACCTTGAGTCGTCGTCTCCGGCTTCAACTGCGGCGATGGCGGCCCTGTTCAACCGAACAACAATGGCTCTTGCCCAGCAGGAGGGATGGGCTGTTTTCTTTGACTGCAAGCGGTACAAGACAAAGGACTATCCGGCAGGTGAATTCTCAAACCTTGCAGGCTGGCTCATAGACCAGCGCCGCGCGGAAAACTACCACAATTTCGGCGAGCATTTTACGACCGACTATTACATCTCGTTTGTATACCAGCTTCCGGGAGACATCGAGAACAAGGCGACATCGATTTTTTTCAGGAGCGGAAAGAAGAAGAGTGACGGCAGAAAGCATTCCCACGGCGTGGAAAGCCTTGCCACAATGAAGAAAGAAATTGAGAATTTCCTTGACGAGACCGACAAGGCGATGGGAACTCTGGCAACAAAAATCTGGTGCCACCGGCTTGATGACTCGGAGCTTTTCAGTTACATAAAGTCATCGGTGAGCATGAGACGGCAGGATATGTTCTATCCTGAGAACACATTCTTCTTCCTTGACAACTACATCTGCGACATGGATGTCAAGACCTCGATGCCGCTTAAAATCGGGGACTATTATGTTCCAATAATCTCCGTGATGGATTTTCCGAGCAGCACTTATCCCGCTGTCTTTGACAAGCTGAACAGGACAATGCAGGAATTCCGCTGGACAACAAGATTCATTCCGATGGGAAAGGAGATGTCCCAGAAGGAGGCTGACAAGTACCAGAAGCGTATGTACTCAGCAAGAAAAAGTGCGGGAACAATCATTACCGAGCTTGCCGCGAATGTCGAGATTGACCGCGAGAATTCAGGGGCTGTTGCGATGGAGGGCGAGGCAAGCCAGATTCAGGCGGACATCGCTATGGGAAACTATGTCCTTGGATACTACACAAGCAGCCTTATGGTCTGGGACAAAAAACTTTCCGCGGCAAAGGAGAAGTCACGGAAGCTCCAGCAGGTTGTGCGCTCGTGCGGATTTGCGTGCATGGAGGAGAAGCTGAACAACATGGAGGCATGGGAAGGAATGATGCCCGGAAATGTCTATGCTAATATCCGTCGGCCTCTTATCTCCACGCAGAACATGGCGAATATCATTCCTCTAAGCTCCGCATGGCAGGGGATGCTGTACAATGACTTCACTCTTGAAACCTGCGGCTCTTCTGTTCCTCTTGTCACCTGCTCCACGAGCTACGGAACTCCGTTCTTCTTCAATCTGAACGTCCGCGATGTAGGACACTCATTTATTTTCGGGCCGACAGGAGCAGGAAAGTCAACGCTCATGGCTCTGCTTATGGCTCAGGCCACAAAATACAGGGACGCGAACATTGTCTGCATTGACAAGCAGCTGTCAAGCCGAGCGTTCATGGTCGCAGCAGGCGGAATCTATGTTGAGCCGGGAAAGGACGATGTGGCGTTCCAGCCATTGAGCGAGCTTCTGAACCCGGATGAGTGCACGGAAGGCGAATACCGCGAGAGCCTTATGTGGTGTCAGCAGTTCATAGAAAGCCTTCTTGTCCAGCAGAACATCGAGACAACTCCGAAAATGAGCAAGGCTATAAGCGAGACGCTTGTTCTTCTCTCTAAAAAAAACAGCTCAATGCACGACCTCACATCGTTCCAGCAGTACGTGAACTACACAGACCCGGACACTGACGACAACACGATAAGGACAGGGCTTGACCCGTACTGTCGTGGCGGGGCTTTCGGCTCTATATTCGATGCGGACAGGACAACACTGAACCTTTCCAAGCTGATGACAATAGAGATGGGAAGCCTCATGCGACTTTCAGAAAAGGCAGTCGCTCCGGCTCTTATGTACATATTCCGCTATCTGGAGAAGCTCTGGACTGTTCCAAGCGGCGAGAAGCAGCCTCTGACTTTTCTTTTTCTTGACGAGGCATGGCTTTATCTCCAGCATCCGGTTTTCTCTGGATTTATCCAGGAGTGGCTCAGGACTTTAAGAAAAAAGAAAGTGTTCTGCATATTTGCGACTCAGGAAGTCAGCGCGGCGAGCAAGTCGTCGTTGCGCGACACGATAGTGCAGCAGTGCCTCACAAAAATTTATCTTGCCGACGAGAATGCGCTCTCCCTTGCGGAAAACTACAGGGATTTCGGGCTTACAGACAGCGAGATAGCCGCATTGTCAGAGGCTGTGATGAAAAGGGACTACTACTTCAAGAACCCGAACGGAAGCCGGATGTTTACCCTTGACCTTGACGCATTCCAGCTCGCACTGATTTCAAGCGACCACGAGATTCTTGACAATCTTGAGAGCAAATACGGAAAGAACACGACAAGGGAGCTTGCCTTTGAGCTTCTTGACGCAGTCAAGGAAAAATACAAAAGAAACGGAAAAGACGCGCGCAGTCTTGACTACTCAAAATACAGGGAAATGCTTATTGCATCATAAAGGCAAATCATAAAACGGAGTTCATATGAAAAAAATCAGGAAAAAAATCGGCAGGATTGTTCTTGCCGTTGGAATAGTGTTCTTCGCAGCACAGAATGTGTCTTCTACAGGGTATCCAGTTTTTGACGTCTCGGGCTGGCTTGCCGCCATTGACCAGGTCTATCAGGGATATGACATGGTGATGAACACAATCACGCAGATTGAGAACCAATACAACATGATTCAGCAGCAAGTCGAGAGGGCTAAAAGCATCGACTGGGACAACATCTCGTTTGACGGCGACTTTGACATAAGAGACGATATAAAGGACGCCACAAAGCGCGTGAACAAGCTTCTCACTTCCGCGCGCAACATAAAGAAGATGATGACAACTCCGTCGATAAGCTGCGGAAATGTGAAATACTCAATCGCCGACCTTTGCGGAATAAACCCGAACAATAAGGACGACCTCTGGGAAAATGACATGAATCTTCTGACTGCCTGCAAGGACTACAGGCAGTTCATGTCAGAGACAATGCAGCAAACTATTGATGACATCACAAAGGGGCTTGAGGAAGACCAGAAGAAGGCTATCTGGGTGAAGTACGGAATAAGCCCTCAGAACTACGCATTTGTGCAGCAGAGCGTGAACTCTGTGAAGAAGCAGTGCAGCGAGGTCATGGCGGCCGCAACAGAGGAGGCGAAGCGCATGAAGCTTGAGGAGATTGCCATGAAGAACAACACGATTCTCCAGGCGGCGCTTGAGGGCAACCTTGACTCAAACGGAAATCCGACGGAAGCCGGAATCGCCGAAGCTCAGGTCAGGCTTACAGACTCGCTTATTCAGGAAGTCACTCAGATGGGATTCAGCGTGAACGACCTGTGCGCGCTTACCGCATCGAAAATGATTGCCGACCAGAACAAGGCGGACGCGGAGCAGGCTAGCAGCCGCGAGGCTCAGGAGACTGACTACTACAGAAAGAAGACAATCAGCTCTCGCTATAAGAGATGATGCAGACGGAGGTGTGATTTATGGACGCATTTGACCTTCCTCTTGTGCAGACACTAGAGTATTTCGGCGGCGTTATGGCGCAGGGATACAAGTGGGCTGCGATGTACGGAAATCTGTTCGGTCTTGTCGGGCTTGCCTGGTCCGGCTTCAAGGTCGCAATGTCGCGCATGACAGTCAAGGATTTCTGGTGGGACACAATCTTCAAGTGGGTTGGCTATCTTCTTCTTTTGAACCTTTATCCGGCGATTGTGATTGGAATCGGCGGAATCGCTGGCGAGATAGGAATAAAGGCCGGAGGCGCGAAGGAGGCGATTGTGAGCGAGCTTAAGGCCATACGCTCTTCGATAGAGGCTGACCTTGCGACCGTGAATTCAATCGAGAACGGATATGACGAGGACGCAAAGTCAAGGCTTGATGAGCATTCTCCGCAGTCACTGGGCAACAAGGACAGCTATAATGATTTTGTTGGAAAAGCTACAGGCTCAATTCCTGGCTTGAAAGGAGGCAACAGATGGGATTCAAATGAGATGAACAGGAAGCTTTCAGAACAGAGGCATGACAAGGCTGATGACGAGAATAAAAAATTCAAGAGTCTTTTTCAGGCTGAGACTTTCAAGGCAATAAACGCAGTTCTTGGAGACAGAAATCTAGATGGAACAAAGATTGGCGATAATACAGACACGTACATTTCTCTTGACATATTCATAAAGGATGCCGACGGAAACGATTCATTTTATCTTTCTCCTGGTGCGCTTATAAGAATGACGCTTCTTGCGGCTAATATAATGCACTCAAAGAATACTTCGGCTTTCCTTCAGCGAAATGAGGAAATCGATGCGGCAAAACTGAATCCGTTTGTTTCTACAGGAAGAACCATTCAGAGCGGCTTGCAGTTTGTCCTTGACGGAATAGTTGTATGGTTCTGCGTGATAGTGCTTGCGCTTTGCGTGATATTCGCGCTTGTTCAGTACATCATGACTGTGATTGAGTTCACGATTGTGGCGGCTGTCGGTGTCATCTTCATTCCGATGCTGCTTTTTGACGGCACGAAGGACATTCCGAAAAAGCTCGTTCCTGTTTTCATAAGCTTCATGGTCAAGATGATTGTCATAACCTTGTGCCTGATGTTCGTTTATTACCTGATAATAGAATTCACAGTGAACACAATCACATCGGACGGATTTGATATTGTTTGGCTTCTTGTGGATGTCGCATTCAATGCGATCTTGAGCTACGTGATGACACAGAACGCTCCGAAGATTGCGCAGACTATTCTCACAGGACAGCCTCAGCTCAGCATGGGCGAGTTTGTGCAGGCGACAGGAACAGCCGCGGCTACCGTTGGCGGAATGAAGGCAGTAGGCGCGAATGCCGTGCGAGGCGCGGTCAATACAGGCACGAACATTGTCGGAGAAGCCGGAAAAATCAACTCGGCAAGAAAGAATGCGGCAAGGCAGGTCGCGCGTCTTGGCGGAAACAGAAAACAGGGCAACATGGCGGCATTCAAGGCGATGGGAGCGGTTGCAACTTCCGACTTGAAGGAGAGGGCAAAAGCCGGCTTTGAAAAATTCTCAAAAGGGCATGACTCCGTTCCTGCGCTTGACAAGATGAGGCAGATGGCTGGGCTTGGCGGAGGAGGTCAGGGAGCTTCCGGCGGTTCAGGAGGCGGCTCTAGTGCCCACGGAATCACAGGACAAGGCTCTGCGGCAGGACACGAGGGGGAAGTTCTCGGAACGTCTTCAAATTCTAATTTCAAGACTGCCACGAAGTTTGACAAGCGCACAAATAGCCAGCGCAATATGACGCACAAAGAATTTATGGACGAGAAAAACAGGCAGGGAAAAATGGCTGGAGACAATGCGGCTTTAAAAGTGATGATTGCAGCCGAGAAGGAAAGAAATCAGCAGCAGAACGCTAAAAATTCCGACTCGTCAGAGCTTGGCGACAAGGTTACTGATGGAGTAAGGGCTAATAAGTAAAAAAAAAGTAATCTTACATAAAGACTGTTTTTTATGCAGTTTTTATGTAAGAACGTTTAATAAAATTCCGCTGGAAAAGTAAATTTTTATGTTTGCTTTACCACAGGCTTTACAACAGCCTGCTATCTTGAGATTGAATTCTGCCAGCTGTTTGCATTTGTACGCTCCTGGATTTCCCTTTTTCCGAAAACGCCGAAGCCATTTCCGCCTGCAGCCTGAAATTCCCAGCCTTCCTTTCCGAGCTTGTTAAGATATGCGTTGAAAGAGCCTGAGAATTTCTCGATATGCTCCAGGCGGCCGTTTGCCGTTGTGTAGCCGGTTTTTGCGTCATTGTATGACTTGACCACAGTCTCCGGCGTCATGTACTCGAATTGTTTCATTTTTGTCTCCTATCGTTCTATGTTTGTGCCACGTTTTTTCAATGAGTTTTCATGGTGATTTTCAAAAAGCATTTCAGTCTCTTTTATTCTTGAATCCAGTGTTCTGCACAAAATTTCCGCACGCTCCGGCTCGATGTATGGATTTTTCGATATGAGCTTTCCGAAGAATTCTGAAATGCCGTCTAGTTTCTCAAACTTTAAATCCGAGCAGTATTTCTTAAATGGAATCTTTTTCATCTGCTCTTTCTGGTTTGGGGCGAACGGCTTTGCCTTTATTTTTGATGATTCACGCAGGTATGGATTTTTTAGGTTATAAAGGATTTCATCATGGAACATTGATGTTCCGCTGTCGAACAATGGAGCAAGTCCGAGCCATTCAAGAGTGTCAGGATTCCTTAAAAATCCGAAGTTGTTGTAGTGCCTGTCTGTGTTGGCAATTATAAAGTCAACCGTGAGCATATTGCAGATTCCCTGCTTCAGTTTTTCAGTGTCCTTGAATCCAAGTTCCCTGCAGCAGTTTATAAGATGGCTGAAATTTGAAGTGTTGTTGTCTTTCTTTTTAGTGTTGACGATGTGCCATGCTGGAACAAGTTCTGTCTGTGGCGTTACAAAGTCCGGGCATGATGAGTAAAATGTTTCATCATTTTTTAGGATTTTATATTCAACGTGTTCTATTCCAAGTCTGCCGCAGATTTCTGATGCCAGAACTTCATTAAAAGGTTCCTGCTGCCAAAGGCTTCCAGCCTTTAAAAGAATCCTCTCGTCGTTGTTTATAATCCATTTTTTCTTGAGCCAGCCGTCAGATGTGTTGTCCGGGGAAATAAGGTTCAGCTTGTCCGTGCTGTCTGAATTCAATACTCCGAAAAGGGCTTTTCCTACATCATCAGAAAAATTGTTTTGAAAGAAATTCACGTTTTTCCATGACAGGCTGCTTGCTGAAGGCTTTGCCCAGTAGTGGTCGGAAAGGCTAAGTCCGTAACTTTTTTCTATAAGATAGTCCGTGGTGATGTTTCCAAGCTGCTCAAGGGCAGTGTCAAGATTCTGGCGGCTCGCAGGAATTGAGCGGCTTTTCCACCAGGAGCGGAACTGGCTTTTTAATGTCTTTCCTTTTTCATTGTCCGGCGATATTCCGACCGGAAGATGTTCCATGCAGATGACTTCTGAAACCTCTGAAATTTCCTCATCCTCGGTTGAGAATCTTAAAACTGGAATATCCTTGTGGCAAAGAATGTAGTTCATTTTTGTCTCCTGCTGAAAGTTTTTATTTTTTTGAAACCAGCTTTATAATTTCTTTTGCGGCTTCCTCGACTGTCTCTTCTGCTGCTTTTCCCAGGACAAGCGGATTTTCCTTGTTTGTGAATGAGGTGATTCTGCACACCTGAACATTTCCGCTGACATTGCAGCCGCATACGAGCGGAATTCCGTTTCCATCGGAAGTTATAGGGCAGGCGATGAAAGCTCCGTTTGTCTCGTTCGATTCCTTTTCAGAGAGAACAAGAAAATTCCTTCCATTTATGCTTGCAATGTCTCCGCGCTCCGGAACTGTATTTTTCTTTTCTGCCTCGTCTGACGGAATGAAGAACTCAATGGGATTCACTTCGCCGCATGTCTGCCTGATGAATGTGAGATTCGGCTTTTTTCTGCCGATTATGATGTTGTACGCCTGGATTTCCGTGAGCCCGTATTTTTTTGCCATTTCCCTGTAGTCCTTTTTGTGTGCAGCCACATATCTGCATTCCTTTCCCGGCTCAAGCGGAAGAACTGTCTGCGCCTCGTATGGAATCTTCTCGTCTGTGTAGAAAAGCCATTCAATAGGGGAGATAAGGTTCGACATGGAGCATACAATCGGATATGACGGAAGCTTTTCGCCGGTCGCAAGCTTGTATATTGTCGAGTGCGACAGTCCGTTCTCAAGACACCATTTCCTTAGTTTTCTCTCCTCAATCAGCTTTATCAGCTTCTTCTGCGCATACGTGATTCGTTCCGGGATTTCCTTTAGCATACTGTTTCCTTCCGCAAAAAATTAAATATTGATTCAGCTACAATATATTGCAAAAACGGCTTGATTTACAAGTTCTTTTCAGATTCAAGCAGTTTTATGACGCGTTCTTTCCATACGAAATGAATCGGTTCGAGTAGCTGGCATGAAATTCTCGCGTAGATTTTGTTTTCTGTCTTCTTGAGCTGGGAATGGACTTTGTGGCATTTCAGGACTATTGTCTGCTCCGGGCTGACAAAATTAAGCATGACATTGAAGCTGTCGCAGTCCTTCATTCTCTGGTCGGAACAGGGCGTGATTATGCAGATTCCGTGTATGCTCGCGTCAACGACTGCGCACGGCTGCTGCATTTTTATTCCGTTTATAAAGGCTGTCTGCTCTGGAGATGAAAGTCCGAACCTTGCGGAGTTTCTCTTTCCGATTTCAATGCGCTCCTCTTTTCTGCGTCCGTATTTTATGTATTTCTCGTCAAGGTCTTCAAGTGCGGCGATAAATGCGGCCGTCTTTTCTTTTTTTTTCGAGCCTGAAATTTTGATGTCGCAGAAGTCCTCGCCTGATTCAATCACAGCCGCGTTGAATTCTTCGCTCTCTCCGTCTGAAAAATTTATCTGGACTGAAATCTGCTCGTTTTCCATAAAGCCATGATTCTGTAGCATTGAGAAAGTCCAGATTTCAGAAGAGAATCTTGTGAGAAAGCTCATTATGTCCGCTCCGTCTTTTCTTATGACTATTGACGACACTTTGAGCCACTCAAGAATTTCCTTTGTGATATTCATTTTTTCTTCCTCCGTGTTCCCTGAATTTTCTGTAGAGGTACATCACATCGCTTCTTTTTGCTCCGCAGAACTGAATCAGAAACGCCAGCCTGTACCAGAAGATAGTCGGAAACTTGAACACCTTGTACTCGTCCTCCTGGGTCAGAAGCCACACGCATCTTTTCAGATGGTCAACTTTCCGTCCCCTTGCTGTAAAGATAAGGCACAGCTTCTCGTCTATTCCCGGAAGAGAAATCGCCTCTCCGTCCTTTTCAGATTCCCAGCCCGTAACAATGTATGCCCGGCGGAAACGCTCGAATGTGTAGAAAAGCACGATGACGCTTCCTCCGGCATATTTAAAATGCACGAAGTCAGAGTCTTTTCCCACATGGGGAACATCTATGAGGAATCCTTTCGCATAAAGTGTGTACGGCAGCTTCTTTCCATAAGGAACGTCGACTGTGATGTTGTATCTCATTTAGGAAATTATATCAAAATATTTCTAAAACTACAAAAATTATCTTGAAATATTTACTAAATTGCAGTATATAGGAATTGTTTGTAAAGAAATAAATATTTTGTTTTCTTTGCAATATTCCTGTCAGGAATGGTAATATTTCGGTTTTTCAGTCTAATTAAGCTGTGTCCGGCACTCCTAGCACACAGTCCGGCTGGAATTCCATAGTGGAAAGGAGGCGCACAATGTCAGACGCCATATCTTTAAATCCTTCAAAAAACGAGTGGTTCGGCTCTATTGTTCCGAGGCACACCGCAAAGCTCATCAACCAGGGAATCGAGGACAATTCCCTTCCGCTTCTTCCAGGCAAGGACGGAAAAATTGAAATCACGCCTATTTATAATGCGAACAACGGCTGGGTTCTGAACGCGAAAGACCTTGTTCCGGCTCAGATTACAAGACAGAAAGCTGGCTACGAGAGCAATATTGTCGCGACAAAGAATTCAATTGACAAGGCTGGGACACGAGTGAAGTCCGGCGAGAAGGGGCTTTTCTACAACTTCAAGAATCAGGAGGGCGAGTTCCGCCATTCCCAGTATTTCTTTGCAGAGCAGCTTGAGCATCCGGACCGCCTTGTTGAAAGCGCAAAAATCCGCCAGCCGAACAAGCTTCAAAAAGAGACATTGAAAATTGACTCCGCAGAAAACTATCTTCCGATGTACATTGCCGCCTGCAAGAGCGGAGCGGGACTTGAGGTTTCACCTGAAGTTGCGGAGCGGTTCAAAAAAAATATTTCGGCAATGTGCAAAAACGAGCTTGCAAAGACCCCTGCGGAAAAAACTCCCGGTTTGCCGTCTCTGAATGAATTTCTCTACAACGCTGATGTCAAGGCGAACGAGATTGTTAAGTCAATTGAAAAGGAAAAAGGTCTTGCTCCCCGGCATAAAAAAGACGAGCGGAGAATCGACCGCAGCGAATCGATGACCTATTAGCAACAGGCGAAGTTAACCACAGTTCCCACAATCCTACAGGCTTTTTCTTTAGCCTTCCGTCATGTGGAAACTGATGGATAACTTTTTTATTTTTCAATGAGCGGATGAAAATATATGGCAGATGAACGAGAAAATCTTGAGCTTTTTTCAAGGCTTGCCGCTGTTCTTGACGAGGGAACTGTCTACACGGCGAGCAATAAGATGCTTGGGGAAATTCAGCTTAGGCATGGAAACAAGTCAACCGGTCTTGTGCATATCATAAACCGCCGTTATGAGGAGCGTGTCTTAAACAAATCTGTTCAGATGCCTCTGGAGGATGCGCAGAAAGAAATCACTGCAATATGCTTTCTTGTAGCGGACAGCCTTAACAAAGGAGTTGCATCACAAACTCCACGCGGAAACTGGGAAATAGAAAAAGGCGGAATAAAAGCAATCATCAATAAAGACAGAGAAGGAAAATTTGTTCTTACAGGATTTGATGACAAGAAAAACAAGGCGGAAGCGACAGAATCCATAAAAGCGGGAATCGCAAATTATGGCTACACGCCTGAGTTTCTCGATATGTACGCTCAGGTGGGAGCTGTCATTGCTTCCTATGGGCATAGTACATCACAAACTCCACAAAAGTCAAATGAAAATTCTGGGCAGAATTTCCTTGAGGGCTGCGTAAAGATTGAAGTGAACGGCAAGGAGCGTGAATGCAAAAACGGCGTCCTTGAGGGCTTCAAGAATGCTGTCAAGCTCGTTGACCGGCTTATGGATGTTAACCACCAGCTTGCGGACGAAAACGAAAAGCTAAGAAACCAGATTCACAATCAAAACAAAAACAAGAAAACGGACATTGAGAGGTAAATCCATGACAAATTTTGCTTCGGACTGGAAGAATTTCAACTCGAACGGACTGAGCGCGGAACAGTTTTTCTATGACCAGCTGTATAAGTCGTTTGCTGAGAACACAAAAAACGGAACGCTGCCGTTTTTCAGCAGAGAGCCGGATTCTGTTCCTAGGGAGCTTTCCACTGGAAAAATCATAAACGATGAGAATCTTATTGTTTTGGAGCAGGTTGCAGCCAGAAGAGGCTACAAGTCCAATGTCTGGATTTACGGAAACGAGCTTAACCGCATCCAGAAGGAGACCGGACCTCTCAACTGGAAAAGGAACGCCTCTCCTGTTCTGTGCCAGACAAAATATTTCGGTGCGACACATCTCAACGAGCAGAATCTTTACATCTCGGAAGGCGGCTCAAAACAGAAGAACCAGTATCTGTACAACATAGACTCTCTTGACGAGCGTTCACGCAAGGCGGTGCTCAAATATTACGAGCGGACGCAGGAAGTGAACAGCGCATATCAAAAAGAGAACCTGAAATCGTTCATGTCGAACTGCCTTGAAAATCCCGGACACAATGAGAATTTTGCGAAGGCGCGTGAGCGTGTGAAGAAATACAGCAGCATTGACGGAATTGATTTTTCCGCCGCAGTTGACTGCCATTTCAAGCACTGCCTTCAAAATTCCGTTGGCAACGGACTCAAGGACAACAGGGATGCAAACAGGAATTCATGCTACCAGCAGTGCATGGAGCTTGTGAGGAAAGTCGAGAGCGGAGAGTACAAGCCCTATGAAGCCGGACGGAAAATCGCACGCGCGCTTGAAAGCGGAACTGAATTCCAGAGGATTGCGGTCGCGAAAAACTACAACCTTGAGAACGCAAAGAAAATCGAGGAGCTGAAAGTCGCCGAGGCGAACATAAACAGGCCTTACAGACGTCGCTCAGACATCGAGCGGTAAAAAAAATAAAAAAATTAAGAGGAGAACAACATGGCTAACATACATTTTGAAATTTTTGACAATGCGGATTTTGGAAACAAGAACATCCGTTTTTCTGAAGCGCCTGCACAGGAGCAGAGAGATTTCCTAAAGCAGAACGGATACAGCTTTACCACACAATACGGCGGCGTATGGTATCCGCGAACGCAGGAAGCGAAAGACAGAAATGCGGACTTCGTGAATGAATTTGCGGAAAAGTTTTATCCTGAAACCAGCAAAAAAACACAGAGCGATATGATTGACCAGATTGCAAAACAGGCGCTGGAAAAGAATTCGGCGGAAAATGATTCTCACAGCAATGATGACAGAATCGCATATCTTGAAAATCTCATCGCCGAGCTGAAAGAGGAAAGAAGACACGACCTTGAAAGAATTTCACGTCTTGAGGCTGCCCTTGAAAATCAGAATGAAAAAGATACAAGGCTTGAGATGCAGATTGAGCAGGACGAGCTTAACAGTGAGGCTGAATGGGAAAAGGAAAACACTCTTACAGACGAGGAAGAAAACGCATACATTGAAAAACAGTCCGAAACCAATATTTTCTCAGAAAAAATAGAAATCACTTCTGGAATGATGGATGCCTTGTACGAGGCAGCTGAAAAAGAATCTATGTCAGACGAGCCGCAGGCTGAGAAAGAAATTCTTCATGGCCAAGAAGAGCCTGATGAAGATGACTTGACTGTCTCACCAAAAGAGCTTGCAGCCGCAAAATCAGTGCTTCCGACAGTCCAGTATGTCTCGACATTGAAATTCGCGCAAGGCGAGGAGAGAGAATTCTTTGTCCACAAGATTAAGGAAATTGCGGCTGCGGTGGAAAATGCTCCAAAAATCAATGAGACGGACGGTCTTGAAGAACACCGGATTGTTCTCCGGTATTTCCATCCGAGCGGAACCCAGTCATTTGTTACAGAAATCGGAAGGGACGGAAACGCATATGGCTTCCAGTGTCTTAATGATGACTGGGAGAACGCGGAGTGGGGCTATCTTAATCTTGACGAGCTGAAGAATATCCGCGGAATGGAAGTTGACTTTCATGTTCCGGCCGGAATGACTGTAGAAAAGTTTATACAAAAGGAAAATGCAGAGCAGTATTCAGCGGAAAATGAAACGTCAGAAATTCCAAATGAGGCAAGAATTACATGGAACGATATTTTGCAGGTTGCGGAAGGCTCTCATTGGAACGACGAGGCGAATAGCGTTTACAACAATGCAAGAAATCAGCTTGCGGAATACGCAAAAAATCTTGGAGTTGACATTGAAAACTCAGAAAGTCCGGAAGAGTCTGCTGAAACTTTTGCGGCAGCACATGGAGAAATTTCATTTTCAAAAGACGGAAGCCTTGTAATTGATGAAATTGAAAACTCTTCTGCCAGGGATTTGGAAAAAAAAGGAAATCATGAGAAACCAGTTTCTGAGTTTTCTGCTGATGAGGCAAGCCGACTTTCGGAAGAAAAATATGGATTTTACTTTGAATATAGCGATGATGAAGAAGTCGCGGATATTTATTCTGCAAAAGACGGAGATTTTGTCGGAAGCTATGGTGAGGATGGTTTCGGCTATGCTGACGATTTGAGCGGCAATGCACCGTCAACAAAAATTCCGGACGAGAATTTCCGTGAGGTGCTGGAGCTTGCGGAAATTTTCTATCATAAAAAATCAGAAGAGTATGAAAATCTGATTGAAGCCGAAAACGGCCAGATGATGACTTCTGCTGAAGCATACGAATGGAATGAAGAGCAGAAAATGCAGCATTCTCAGGAGAATGATGAGCGAGAAGCAGAAGAAGCAAACAAAGATTTTGAACTAACAAAAAGACTTAATGAAATCGTCTCTGAAATAAAGAATTCAGATTTTACACTTGAATCAAAATACGAAAATGGAAAGCACGAAATTGTTCTTATAAACAAGGACGGAGCTGAAATTTTCAGTGCGCGAGAAAATGACAACATTGTGATTCCTGTGGAGCATACAATTGCGGCCTGGGCAAACGATGAGGCTTCTGAAAAAGCAAAAAGCCTTGCCGATGAATTTTTCAATCTGGTCTGCGAGGACAAAATCCGCGGCGGCGACTATGTGAATGCGGTTTTCAAAAAAGAAGAAACTGAAATCTCTCAAAAAGAAATTGAGCAGGAAAAAGCATCTATTCAAAGAAAAATCCAGCAGTTAAAAGATGAACTGAATAATCCAGATAATCAGAAAGGCGGAGCTTATTATGATGAGCAGCAGGATTCTCAAGTAAAAGAATACCTAGAAACTCTTGAGAACTTGACGGACGAAGATATAAAGAATCAGATTCTTTGGAAAAAAGAAACCCAGAAAGAAAATCAAGAAACTCATAATCGTGTTGTTGAGCAAATGATGGAAGAGAAAGAGAAAAATGAAACTCCTCAAGAAGGTGAACTTTTTTCTTATAATGAAAAGAATCCGATATATTCTGTGGGCAATAAGGAAACACAAACAGAAACCGCAATTCAACCGACTGGCAATCTTTCTGAAAATGTCAAAAAACTAGGAAGCCTAAAAACTATCTCAGAGGCAGACGACATAATCGAAAAAATCAAGTCTTCTGGATTTGATATTCTTTCAACAGAAAGCAGAATAATCATATTCGATGAAGACAAATACTATGATTTTAATCGTGCAACCAGCTATTTCAACTATGAAACAAAAAAAATTGAATTTGACCTAGACAGAAGAAATTTGAATGAATGGGATTTTAGGGATTATATAAAGAACGGTCTGAAAATCACAAAGCGAATGAAGGACTTTGCAAAAATCGAGAACCGTAATGTTTCAGAAGAAGAAAAGGCAATAGACAAGACTGAGAAAAATCAGGCAGCGGCTGAAAATCCTGAAACAAACTATTTTGTAAAATCAACAGCGGAGTTCTCTCAGTTTGAAGATTTTAAACCGATTACTGGACTTACCGCAGACGAGGCTGTTGCAAAATATTCTGAATTGCAGCAGCAGAATATCGATTGTGGAATTGGTATCAATATTAAAGGTGATACAGTTTTTGATGATGAATGGGCAAAAGGTCTAACTGTTCTTGTTCGTGCAGATGGAAAAGATACATTAAATATTTACGGTGCTATAGCCGTAAAAAGACTTAGTGAAAACAACCAGCACTCATTAAATGTTCTTTCTGCTTTTGAAAATCTTTACAATGCGGCAAAAGAAGCAGGTCTTGAAATTGAAGACGCTCCATACATTGAAGAAAAGAAACAGGAACTTGCAATCACGTCAAATTCGTTTGAGTCAGTTCTTGAAGAAAAAAATGTTGATAACGTTTCTGAAGAATATTCTCCAAAATATCCTGAATATGCAAAAAATCGTTTTGTGCTGGAAACTGGACACAAAGACGGCTGGGCTATAAATAACAATCATCTTGTAATATGGGATAAACTTTTGAATCGAAGCGCTCGTTCTGGCGGATTTTTTAATAATGAACAGGGAAGAGCCGCTGGTGAAAAAGAACTTGCAGAAAAAATAGAAGCAGTCGCAAAAGAAGAAAACGCAGCACTTGAAAGAACCTATGAAGGCAATGGTGTTTATTCTTGCCAGTTGCATAGACCTTATACAATTACAGATACAAGAGCCACCACTCACGAAATGTTTTTTGTGGAATTAAAAAATATTTCTGATAAAACTTCTGGTCTTATTGTATCGGGAATACGAGAAAGCGAAACTGGAATGATAAAAAATGATGCAATAAATTTTGCTAAAGAAATTGACTATAGTTTTGAGCAAGGAACTTGCATTAAATTCAATCCTGTAGACCTTTATAAAACGGCAGCCCAAGTAGCAAGCCAAGAAAACATCAATCTGACAAAAATAGCTATTCTTGCAGAAAAAATGGGAACACAGATTGTTGTGCAGGAAGGCGACGACATATCAAGATATGCGTTTGCATTGGATTTTGCAAAGAAACACAATCTTCCAGTTTATTTTGAGGATAATGAAATAGCACACAAGATTGCCGAAAATATTGCTGATGTAAAATTCTTTCAGAACCAGTCAGACTTGATTAAGCTGCTAGAAAATACTGAACAGCAAAATAAAAACGAACAGTCCAAGAAAAAATCATCAAAATCCAGCCAGAAAAAAATCCGCGAGCAGTGCCGTGAGATTCTCAAGAAGCCTGATTCTGAAATCACCGAAGATGACAAGAAGATTCTTGCCCAATACGAGGGCGGTGGCGGGCTTGATGAGGAGAAACGCACAAATGCGGAAGTCCTCAACGCTTTTTATACGCCGGGCAGCCTTATAGATAAGGTCTGGACTCTTGTTGACGCTTATGCTCCGGATGCAAAATCTGTCCTTGAGCCGTCAGCTGGAGTCGGACGTTTTGCAAAAGACCGGCCGGACAATGAATTCACAATGTATGAGCTTGACGAGACTTCCGCAAGAATCAACAAAATTCTTCACCCGGAAGCGAATGTGATTCAGGGTGCTTTCCAGAAGCAGTTCCTTGATGACGGCGAGCGTTTCCTTAAAATCGGATACGAGCAGCCTAAGCATGATGTTGTAATCGGAAACCCGCCTTATGGAAAATACAACGACAAGTATAAAGGTCTAGGCGAGGGAAAAGAATTTGACCGCTATGAGGAATATTTCATTTCACGTGGACTGGAAGCCCTCAAAGATGAAAAATCTGTTCTTGCGTTTGTTGTTCCGTCAGGATTTCTAGACACTGCCGATGACAGGCAGAAGAAAATCATCGCCTCAAAAGGTGAAATTTTAGACGCATACAGGCTGCCGGAAGGAACTTTTGAGACAACAGAAGTCGGAACTGACATTCTGATTATGCGGAAAAAAGAAGGCATTGACGATAGGGAAAATATTTCCAGCGAGCTTTTGTCAAACGGAGAATGGTTCAAGAACCATCCAGAGAAAATCTTGGGCGAAGTGAAAACCCGCACAAACCGGTTCGGAAAGGAAGAAAAGTATGTCGCAGCCCACGAGGGGCTTTCCATCCAGGAAGAACTGAACAAGATTGACAGTTTTGTTGCTGATATAAAAAAGGCTAATCAGACTGAAAAATCAAAAGAACCAGAATTCAGTTCTGCAGAGAAAAAAACAGAAATCATTTCAAGCCCGGAAGTTCTTACAGATGAATTTGCTGAAAATATTACCAATTTTAAAAATTCTCTCAACAGCTATTTTGAGAAAGGAATTCGCCCGGAAAACGACCGTTTTGTAATCGGACAAACTCCTCTTGTTCTACAAAAAATTGGCAGTGATGTTACAGAGGTTACTGTTCCAGTATCTGTAATAAAAAAGTCAGTAGAAACTCACGGATTATCACAAGATGAAATCTTCAGTTCGGTTGCAAAAATGTATAATCCAGTTCTTGTTTTTGATTCAGATAAGACTGCGACAGAAAATAAGGTAGATTCAAAACTTATTCTTACAGATGTGTTCAAGGATGAAAACCCTATTGCACTTGCGGTCAACACAAATTCCACGGTTGATATAAACAATCGAGGTTTGACAATTGAAGTTCAAGATATTCGTTCTATTCACGACAGAACTCTAATTGCAAAAAATGGAACTGATTTGATTCAGAAATGGACAAATGACGGACTTTGCAGATATGTGAACGACAAAAAAATATCCGATTGGAGTACCGTCGCAAGGGTACAATTCCCTGTTGAGCTCCTCCAATCGGATAGTCAAAATATACTCACAAACTCTGCTCTTGTCAACAGTAATTTCTCAGAACAAGCCCAGTTTAAAGAAAGTGAAAAGACAGAGCCTAAAAAACAAGAATCCCCAGACATGAAAAAAAGAAGGCGGAATATCTCAAAGAAAAAGGGCGATGTCATGAACTCAGAGGAATTCTCCCATCTGTACGGACGCGACTTTGACGAGCGAGAATTTCCAATCTGGAAGGCGACAGACTGGCAGGGCAATATCGACCTCTCAAAACTTTCCAGCGGTGACATTCAGTATCTTTCTGAAAGCGGAAAATATGTTGAGAAGAACATCGGCGAATGGACCCACAGGGAGCTTTTTGCTAGCGGCGATATTTATGAAAAACTCCAGGAACAAAGAGAGCTTCTTGAAAAATCCGGCGGAAACCAGATTTTTGCGGATAACATACGGCTGCTTGAATCAATAAAAAAAGAGCCGCTTGAAATTTCCAGAATTCACTTTGGCGTGAAGACATCTCTCGCCGAAAGCTTCAATATTGGGCATATCGATGCGGAAGGAAACAAAGTCGAACTGAATCTTCAGGAATCATTCATTCTTTGGGCGCAGAATTCGAGACTTTCAGACCAGAAATGGAGGGGCGACATTGACTTTGCGACAGCGAATATCTCGCGCGAGGAGCTTGGAGAGGAACTCGGCTTCTATGACATCGTGAACTACATAGACGGAAAGCCTGTGAAGGCGGAAGCTGTCAGAGGCTGGCGCACTTGGGATATGAACGAGGAAGAGAAGGCTGCTGAAAAAGCGGAGCGCAAAAAGGAAGCCGACTTGAAACGACAGGCAAGAAGCGACACTGCAAACAGGCTTTTTGACCGTTATATCCACGAAGGACTTTCTGAACCTGACAAGGCAAGGCTCTCTTCTGAATACAACCGCCGGTTCAACTCTTACGTAGCACCTGACTACTCAAAGCTGCCTCTTTTTGTTGACGGAATGAGCGCATACAAGGGCGAGTCAAAATTCAAACTGTACGACCAGCAGATAAAAGGAATCTCATTCCTTTGCAACAAGGGAAACGGAATTCTCGCCTATGATGTCGGAGTCGGAAAAACAGCCGCTGGAATTGTCGCGACAGTGAACCAGATTCAGACAGGAAGAAGCAAACGGCCGCTTATCATTGTTCCGAACCAGGTCTATTCAAAATGGTATACAGACATAAGGCAGCTTTTCCCGAATATAAAAGTGAACGACCTCTATAATTTCGGGAAAGATTCTGTTGAAAAATATATTGACCCTAAAAATCCTCACTGCCTGAATATTCCAGAAAACTCAATTTCGCTGTGCACATACGAGGCTTTGAAGAATATCACTTTCAACGACGAGTCCTGCGAGAACGAGCTTTATGAGGATTTCTCAAGTCTTCTGAGCGCGGACATGGACGGAAGCACAAGGAACAATGCTGAAAACTCCGACAAAATCAAGGGTGTAATCGGTGCCGCAAGCCATGTAAAGGACTCTGGATATTTCTTCTATGAGGACTGCGGGTTTGACAATCTTACAGTGGACGAGGCGCACAACTTTAAGAATCTGTGGGTAGTCCCACGCCCAAAGAAAAAGGGCGAGTCAAACGAGTATGCAGGAATTCCAAGCGGAAAACCGTCCTCTCGCGCGCTGAAAATGTATGGAATGACGCAGCTGACACAGCGGCACAACGACGACAGGAATGTGTTCATGCTGACAGCGACTCCGTTCTCAAACAGTCCGACAGAAGTCTACACAATGCTTTCCTATGTCGGCCGTGAGCGCTTGAAGCAGGCAGGAATCACTTCGCTTCGCACATTCTTTGACGAATTTGCACAGACAAAGCAGGAACTTGGCGTAACCTCAGCCGGAAACATCGACACAAAGCAGGTTATGAAAAGCTGGAAGGAACTTTCCGCACTGCAGAATATTCTTACAGAATTTATTGACAAGGTTGACGGCGAGGAAGCTGGAATAATTCGCCCGAACAAATTCACACACGTGAAGCCTCTTGATATGTCTGACCTGCAGAAAGAAATGCGCGAGATTGATGAAGAGCGCATGGCAGAAATAAAAGAAGGCAACAGCGCGGCTGTGATTGTCGCAATGAACAATATGCGGCTTTCCTGCGTCGCTCCGGCTCTTGCGAATCCGGCTATGTATCCTGGCATTGAGCTTCCTCCGCTTTCAAAACTTGTCGAAACTTCTCCAAAACTGAAATTTGTATGCGATGCAATAATCGATATGTACAAGGGCAACCCAGAAAAAGGTCAGTTCATGTATGTTCCGCTTGGAAAAGAAAGCCACGGAATCATAAAGGATTACCTTATTGCGCACGGAGTGCCAAAGGAAGCCGTAGAAATCATAAATGGAGAAGTTAACAATACGCCGGAAAAGAAAGAGAAAATCACTTCCTGCTTCAATGACGAGAAAAATCCGTGCAAAATCATTATCGGAGGACGGAACACAGCCGAAGGAATCGACCTTAACGGAAACAGCTTTGTCATGTACAACTGCTCGCTTGGCTGGAATCCGAGCGAGACAATCCAGGCGGAAGGAAGAATCTGGAGGCAGGGCAACCTTCAGGGAAATGTCCACATTGTCTATCCTGTAATGAATGATTCAATTGACTCTGTCCTTTACCAGAAGCACGACGAGAAGCGAAGCCGCATAAACGAGCTTTGGAATTACAAGGGCGATTCTCTTAATGTGGAGGACATCAATCCGGAAGATCTGAAGCTTGACCTTATAAAAGACCCGCAGAAGAAGGCTAAGCTTATCTTGCAGGAAGAAACAAAGGAAGCCCGTGCGGAGCTTTCAAAACTGAACCTAAAAATCAGGTCTTTTGACGAGATAATTGAAAAGCGCAAACAGCTTGAGCTTGACTTCTCGAATGCGAAGGAATCCGTTGACTATCGGAAGAATCAGATAGAGTCCTATAAAGAAAGCGGTCTTGATGTTCCTGAATGGATAAAGTCAGAGATTAAAGACTGCAACAAGAAATTTGCAAAGGCAGAAACAAGTCTTGAAAAAGTCAATGAAAAACTTCTCTCTCTTAAAATCACGGATCCAGAGAAAGAAACGGAATATATCCACAGCTTAAACAGTCAGAGGCACGCCTGCGAGGAAAAAATTAGACATACAAAAATGACCCTGCCGCAGATTCTGAAAAAACTGGAGATAGAACGGATGGAGCAGAAACTCATTGAATATCCTGTTGAGAAACAGCGAGAAATTCTTGAGGCGGATATTCTGAACAATCTCCGGCCGATGAAAGAGGTTGAATATGAGATTAAGACAATGCGCCATGAGGCTATGCTTTCAGAAAAACTCAAGGCCGGTGAAATCTCTAGGAGTGATTACGAGCTTTACAAAAATGCCGGATATGAAAAATATGAGAAATGGCTGAACGGCGAGATTGAATCGCTGGAAGAAACCACTGTAAAAGATGAGGTTTCCAATGTGGCTGCTGAAGTGATTTCAGGACAAGACAAGACTGTATCTGTTCAAAACGAAAATGTCCCAGAAAATCCAACAGTAAAAAATCCTGAGCTGAAAGACCTGAAAAAAGCCACTGAAAAAACAGAGCCTGAAAAGCAGGAGAACCAAGAAATGAATTCATTCTACTCAGACCCAGGAAGCCTTTTCTTTGACTCCAAGTTTGCCGTGCACTCGATTGAAAACGAATACAGAAAATCCGCTCCGTATGACGACTTCTTGATAACAGAACGCCAGCTTACAGAATCAGAGATGAAGCGCGACGAGATAATATTCCCGGTTCTTAACGGAAAAGAGACAGGAATGTACAAGGCTTTCAAGGATTTTGCCGAGCATGGTGTTTTTGACATCCAAGGAAAGCATGTTGAGCTTGACGATTCAGGAAGAATTTCCCAGACAGGCTGGAATCAGCTTCAGTCAGCGATGGAAATCTACAGAAACAAGCAGTTCGAGACATTCCGCTATGTTCTCATTGACCATGAAAACGGAGAGATAAAGGACCAGCTTGCAGTAAAGTCGTATTCTCCAAACAGTTGCGCTCTCACTACACCTGACTTAAAGACAATAAAGCAGGTCTTGACGCGCGCAGAGGAGCTTGACTGCATGATTGTGGCGGTTCACAACCATCCGAGCGGAAATACAGCTGAAAGCTCGTTTGATGTGAAAACGACTGAATCCTTGATGAGAAACTGCACAAAGGAAAACGGATTCTGCCGTTTTGCAGGACACATAATTCTTGACCACGACACGTTCAACCTTTACACGCCAGAAAACGGATGGAACGAAAAACTGAATTCAAATGCCTATGAAAATCTTGAGGATGAGCTACTGAACAGTAATTTCGTATTCTCAAAGGATTATGTCGGATATACCTGGCAGCTTGAAAATGTCG
The DNA here is from genome assembly GCA_963659855.1 of Parabacteroides distasonis. Taxonomy (GTDB): domain Bacteria; phylum Spirochaetota; class Spirochaetia; order Treponematales; family Treponemataceae; genus Treponema_D. Next base: position 74,145 of record CAVKVK010000001.1, read on the forward strand.
CAAGGAAGATAAACGACAGGAACAACTGGAATGACAATTTTATTCCTGTTGTCTTTGCTGATTCAATGAACAAGGTTTCTGGAATCAAGCTGTACGACAAGTCATTTTTTGACAACGAGCCTCAGAAAATTAGAAACGAGCTTCAGTTCTCAGGTCTTGAGGCGAATTCTGTAAAGGCGTTCCCAGTCATCACAAAGAATTTTGCGGAAACGATGTCAGCTGTTGACGAGCTTCTTTTCGAGGACAAGCTGAAAAATCTTGTGGAGAACAGCGCGTTCATAGACGCAGCCTTGCCGGAATCAACTGTAACGGAAAAATTCAACATTCTTCCTGGAAGACAATACTTTGATGTCCACAGTGCGAAGATGAGAAATCCAGACATCGAGGCGACCTGGCAGACAAGAATAAATCCGGCGCTTTTCAGCGAGCCGGAACAGAATGTAATGCGCAAAAAAGAAGTCGCATTTGAAAGATAAATTTTTACCTGGAGAAAAACATGGACGAAAAAAATAAAAAAAAGCAGAAAATCGCGGAGCTGATTTCAGTGATAAAGAAAGCGAAGGGAATTGATTCAGAAATTACATCTGAAATTATTGACAACGGAGTAGAGTCCGTTATGGAAAACAGCGGAATGTCTGAGGCTGCAATGGAAGCGGACTATGAGGCTGAACAGAATTCAAGACCAGACTATCTTGACGAGAATGGCAATCCTCACTGGTTTGATGAGGAGGAAGAAAATATTGTCCTTGATGACGATGAAATAATGAGTCTTGATTTCCTTAACGACAACAAGGAAACGTTCAAGGCAATTGATGATTATCTGGATAAAGGGATAAGACCGAAAAATAATGAGTTTGTTTTTAATGCGATTCCAGCTGTTTTTGATTATGCAGAAATTCCTGCGAATGAAATTGTTTTGACAACAGAAGTGCTCAATAAGGCTATAAAAACCCACAATCTTTCAAATGATGATATAAGAATTGCTTTGCAAAAATTTTCTAGTCCTGTTGCTATTTTTGATTCTGATATGAATAAAACGGAAAACAGCAGTGCTTCAATTATGGCAATAACTGATGTCGAGGCAGAAAACAACAAGGCAATTGCATTGTCATTGAATCTTGACAGTCAGCGAAAAGGGGATGAGCAAAAATATCTTATAAACGAAATCCGCGGTATTCATGACAGAACTTTAATTGCGAAAAACGGTGTAAATATTGCTGAAGAATGGTCAAAAAACGGACTTTTAAGATATGTTGATGATAAAAAAATATCCAATCTTGGAAAGGAAAGAGAGGATTCATTCCTCTTGCCCCTTGCAAAACTGGATATAGATAATGTAAAGACTTATTCAGATTTTATCAATCAGCATAATATTGTTGCGGAAAATGAAAGGGAATATCATAAAGCGGAAAATTTTTCTGCCCGTATGTTTACATACAACGACTTTAATTTTGTCGCTGTCAGAAAATTTTCAGAAGAAGAAAGAACTTTTGTGGATTCTATTGTTTCTAATGAACAGAATAAAAAACTCCTCTCAAAAAATGCTTTATATTATGCAGGCTATATTGAAAGTCAGAAGCCAGTTGCAGAGCAGAAATTTGAAAAAGCCTTAAAAGTTTTCAATAAGGAAGACTTTTTGCATACTTCAAAATTTGACGCAGATATTTTCTATTGCCGAGAAAAAGGAACTTTTTATACAGCCTTGAACAATGATTTTCTTGTTCCGCTTGAATTTGTTTATAACTCTGATAGACAGGAAAAAGATGTTTTTGAAAACCGTTTTTCTGATGAGATTGAATCGTTCCGAAACGATAATTTTGATTTTCTAAAAGGCACATTGTCTTCTGAGTTTGACGAGGAAAAGGACTTTGCGCTTATGTCCGATATTTCAGATGTTCTTTCGGAAGGTGAGGTTTTTACAAGAAAAAATGTGAATATTGACGGCGATATAAAAATAAAACTTGGAGATTTATTCGACAAGAAGAATCCAGGGAAAATTCAGCCGACAGGGCTACGTCATCTTATAAAACACAGAATGGAAGAACGCTTAAATAATGGGTTTTCAATGGAAGAAGCTCAGAAAGAAACTGCAGCTGTTCTTTTTCTTGCCTTGAACAACATTGACAAAGCACCTGCTGTAAAAGAGCAAAATGGAAGATATGCTATTTACAAAGACGGAATCAAAACTTTAATCGGAAAAGATAAAAAAGGGAAATTCGTTGTAAGTGGATTTGATTATGCGGATACAAAACGTGAGGCGACCGATTCCATAGGTACGGGGATCGCTCGCTATGGATACACGCCTGGCTTTCTCGAAATATACGACCAGGTGGGCGCAGTCGCTTCTGAATTAAATATACAAAAGAAAAATTCCGTTGTCAATGATAAAGCAGATGAAATAAAACAACAGAATGAAAGCGCCTTTGACAATGCCGTTAAAAATCGTTTTGAGTCAGCGGCGAAGAAGCTTACTTCCCTCGATATAAACTCTGAAAACTACAAGGAGGCGTTCGAGCTTCTGAACAGAATTGAGAAGCTGACAGGAATATCAGAACCTGCTGAAAAGATTGACCTTCCAGAAATGAATTTGAACGAAGACTTTGAACCTTCTCCAAATGTAAGAACTCCAGAAGAATTTGAAAGAGTAAAAAATGGAATTGACAATATAAGACTTGCTGATGAATCTGAAATTCAGCCGGTACAGCCTGTTTTTGAAACTAAAACTGAATCTGTAGAAAACGGCAATCAGGCAGAAAAAACTAGCCCTGAAGAAAATACAGAAATTCAAATGAAAAATGTTTCCTATCAGGATTACGCCGCTGGAAAAGTCATATATGGAAAGACAGTTCTTCCTCCGTTTGCCTCGATTACTTCTGACGGTCATCTAAAAACCTGCGAGAATTTTGTTGTAAAAAGCTACGACAGTGAAAGCGGAACATACTTGGTTGAAAACGAAAATGAAAAACTTTCTCTGCCGCATGAAACTTTCAATTCTCTTTTAAATCCGGCAAGCCTGTACAAGGAGCATCAGGAAGAAAAGATATTCCGAATGGAAGGAAACGGAATTGTGTTTGACAATCCTGGAAAAGGAGTGAAGGGGACTGTTATCCCAGAATTTTCTCTTATGACGCAGAACGGATTGCAGACCTACAAAGATTGTGTTGTTACAAAATTCAATGAGAGCGACAGGACCTACACATTGCGGAACAACGACAGCGCTATTTCTGTTACGGAAGAGCGTTTCAAGGAAATCACCTCGCCAGAACGTTTTGAGAATAACTTCGATGAGAATACTCCGGCCTACAAGAAAATGCTCAAGACTCAATATGAGGATTTTTTCAAGGAACGCAAGAATACATCGTACAATTTCAGGCACAACTTGTCTGTGTTTTGCCGAAAAGAGGCTAACTCGCCGTGCGACGCCTTGAAAATTGCGAAAGGTATTGTCCAGAAAATGTCTCCGGAGGAGCAGGAAAAGACAAAGAGGTTGCTTAAGAAAATTGCAAGGGAAGGCGAGAGTCTGAACCAGCACATTGTCCGAACTTACCACGAGGCGATAAAGGAAGTTCCTCTTAATGAAGAGTATATAAAGCAGTACCAGCCTGAAAACCGGATCGCGCGTCCGTTCTATGACACAATTTCCACTAGCGGACAGAAAATAGACAGCGACCCACAGCTTTTAAGGACTGACAAGGACTACAACCTTAAAATAGGTGATACTTTAAAAGATATTGATATTAAGTCAGACAAGATTTTTGGACACGGAAAGGAAAGCGTTCATTTTTCTGAGCTGAAAGTAATATCCGCCTCAAAAGAGGGAAACACCGTAACTCTCATGGACAAGGAAAAATCCTTTATAGAAATTCCTCGAGATACAGTCCTTAAAGCCTACAAGGAGCAGCAGCTGAAAGAACTGAGACACCAGCAAAGCCACAGCCGCCGCAACAGCATGGAAATTTCCTATAGTTGATTTTTTTACAGGGTCGACAATCAGCACTTCATTTTTGAGGTGCTTGCCATCCTTGTAAACTTTCTAATTCATTTGTTGTTTGTATTCTATTATGAAGGTTGCTACTATCATTTTTATCCTGCCTCCTGTAAAAGTTATTCGTCCCTTAAGAAAAAAGTTTGTACCGGATACATTTTGCATAATTTTTGCCACCATTCATCGGGATATTCCGGTATTAATTTATGCTTTTCGGCGTTTTTAAGAAGATGAAGAAAACTGTCAAAAAGCGCTTCATAGTATCCGTCTTCTGTATTGACAACAACAGTTATTGCGTTATTGTGTTTCACAAATTGTTCAAATCTGCAGCCTTTTATTTTATGAGCTTTATGATTTAATATTAAGTAAAGTTCTTTTTCTTTTTTGTTCATTATTTCTACCTCACAAAAATCTGCATGACCATGCTTGCAATGGCGGCGACAGACATTCCGTAGATGATCATGTCCTTTACGGAAAGTTTTTTGCTTTTTATGCCGGGAACGCTTTCTATCAGCTTCTTGTTCTCGGCGGCGCACTGCTTCAGAAAGTCAATTGACTGCTTCTTTATTGTATCAAGGTGCGACTGACATTTTTCGGTGTAGGCCTTTATCATGTCAGACGACTGTCTTTTAAGGATTTCATATTCGTTCTTTGAGTTTGTAAAAAGCGTTGTGGAAACTTCGGCGATTTTCTTTTCAGCCTCGTTCATGTAGCTTGTCGAGGTTTTTTCAGTCTCTTCCTTGAATTCCTTGATGCTGTTTTTTATGATTTCGTCTGCCGACTTCAGCTCCATGATTTTTGCGTGGATTTCTGATGTGCAGGTGTCCATGCTTCTTGTCATCATCTGAATGAAAATAGAAACTTCCGCCTTTTCTTTCTGCAGCTGCTTTTCAAGTGCCGCGACTTCAGCCGAAAGATTCGCGTTCTTTACTCGCTCCTCAAGGTAGTTCTCATAGGATTCCGCCGTGTCGAGTTTTTCTTTCAGGTCTGTTGTTGACTCAATCAGGGCGTTGAACTTTGTGATTGTGTCGTCGCGGAAATGCTCAAGCTCGCTGTTCTTTGATGTGATAAGGCTGCTTGCGACTTCTTTTAAATCCTGGACGTCCTCAAGAGTTTCCGCAAGCCCGATAAGAAATTTTTCCGCCTCTGCCTGCGGAATTGTTATCATCCTTGTGTCCGGCTTTTGAGGACTCGTGTCTTGCTGTGTTTCTGTCTTCTGGTTTGAGAAGTTTTGAATAAGTGCCATCTAGTTTTCCTTCCGACCGGCACGTGCCGGCTGGATTTTTATTTTCTTCTTTCTGAAAGATTCTTTTCGATTCTGACAGGAACGCCGTTTTCCCAGTATTCCTCTGTGTCTCCGCCTGCGTCCACGATTTTCTCGATGAAGCCGTCCTTCCAGTATTCCCAGTGGTTCGGATATTCAACGGCAGGCTCCTCATTTTCAGAGTGGATAAGCCCGTTCTTGAAGTTGAAAATGACAAGTGTGTCTGCTCCGTTTATATTCATGGGCTTGCTGTTCTGTCCGTTCAGCGGAATTCCGTCAATAACGAACTGCTCCATCTGGAATTCCTTGAACGGCGAGCTTGATTCCCTGAAAAGGTCGTTTTGTGCGAATCCGGCTCTTTTTTCCTCAATCTCTTCTTCTGTCATTGCTTGCTCCTTGTTAATTTTTTGATGGCACTTGAAGCCCATTATGCCACCATTCCTCGTAGTTGTCGATGTGGTCGATTACAGCAGGCTCGTTGTCGCAGTGGAGAACTCCGTCTTTCCAGTGCTCGATATGTGTTCCGTCTGTGGTCTCAATTGCCGGAAGAAGATTTCCGTCCTCGTCTGTAGTGTCATTTAGAAATCCGTTTTTTACCCTGATTGTTACAGAATCTTCTATTTTATAATCTCCGTCAGCAACCTTGTTTTCCTTTGTCATTATCCGTCTGTACTGGTACTGCTTGAAATTTTTCATTTAAAACCTCGTTATCATTTCGCTTTTATCTATCTTTGGAATTGAGAAAGGATTCTCGCTGTTGATTTCATCCGCGATGTCCTTATGTTTTTCTCCGGTCTCGTGGGCGGATTTCAGAATCCGCTCCAGAATGTCAGCAAGCTCCGAAGAGCCGGATTCGCAGTTATTGAACTCGTCTGCAAGAACCGCAATGTCGTTTTTTGTCAGTCTTACAGGAACAGTCATTGATGTCATTTTATCGCCTCCATCTTTGTGTATTTCGGGCACAGCGTTACATACTCAGCCGAAATGTAGTATTTGCTTCTTGCGACATTTTCCGATGTCTCATAATTTTTTTGGCGCAGAAATCCGCAGATTACAACTTCTTTGTCTTTTTTCAGATAGTCGAAAATGTGGCCTGCCACTTCCTTCAGAAAGTGAACCTCGATTATAAGCGGCTCGCTTTTCTGGTATGGAAGTCCGGAATCCAGGACATTGAATGTTACAAGCGTGGTCTGTCCAGCCGATGTCGCCACAAGAAACCTATGCGCGTCATCTGTAAGCTTTCCGTGTAGAGTTATAGAATTCAATTTGTCAAGCTCCTTAATGTTATTTTTATTGCTATTAGCGTGATGCACCAGCAGAACGCCTTTGACACCGCCCTGTTTTTCCAGCCCCAGTAGTCATAATGGCTGTAGCGGAATACGTATGACGCTATGATAATCAGAACGCTTCCTGCGGTTATGAACACTAGAAGTGCGAGCGGCGTGAAGTGCAGATTCAGAAAATGCAGGATATATGCCAGCCTTGCGTTAAGAATTCTTGTTATGCCTGACGATTTTACGGCTTGCAGAATCCTGTTCATTTTCAGAATATCTCCTCTGTGTCTGAGTATATGTCCGTGTCAATGTCCGGCTCATTCTCATAAATCATGCTTTCCTCATTCTGCGTTTCCGGCTGCGGAATGGTGTTGTTTTCTGAATTCTGCGGACTGTTTTTTTCAGCCTGTTCTTTTGCATCAAAAATAAGCTGGATATTTCTGACTCCGATTGCCGTCGCGCTTTTTTTCACGCCGTCCTTTTCCCATTTGTCCTGCTTCAGGTAGCCGTCGATTATTACCTTTCTGCCTTTTGTAAGATAAGGAAGAACTTTCTCCGCATAGGAGTTGTACACTGAGAGCGGAAAGAAGTTTCCGACCTGCACAAATTCGCCTTTCTCATTTTTGTAGCTTCTGTTTGTCGCTATGCTGAAAGTCGCAATTTTCATGCCGTCTGCCATGACTTTCATCTCCGCATCCCGGACTACGCGCCCGAAAAGTTTCACATCGTTAAGCTCCATTTCTTGCTCCTCGACCGACACGTGTCGGTTCTATCTGATATTGCTTTTAATCTGAATGGCAAGGCCGAACACCGCCACGCAGACTAGAATTGCCCAAAGTGCGATTCTTACAGTCCATACAATTTTGTATTGCAGTGTCTGGCCTCTGAAATTTCTCAGGAAGCGCATTATCCGCTCCAGAACTGCAATCTTTTCATTCTCGTTTTTCTCATCTGACTCTCTGCTCTCAAAGAAACTCAGGAAGTCGTCTATCCGTTTTTTCTTTCTCATGCCTCTATTCCGTATTTTCTGTAAAGCTCGCCCATTTCTGTTTCCAGCTGCTCGCGGGTGTCCTTGTCTGCAAGCTTCGCAAATCCGAGCGATATTTTACGTCTGATGAAATTCTCTTCGTCTATTCTGAAAAGCCTTTTCTTTTCCAGCGGAAGATTCCAGATTTTCCGTGCGATTCCAAGTTTTTTATTGTCGCTTGCGCTTGTCATGTCGAAGCCACATTCAGGGCAGCTCGCATAAATGTTGACTTTTTCCTTTCCGCAGACCGGGCAGGCGCAGAGATATTTCTCGCTCCCGGCTGCTTTTTCATTAAGCTCGTTCTCTCGGTTTCTGAATTCCTGGAGAACGTCATTCTGGAAGAAAAGCCTGTATGCAAGTCCGCGTGGATTTGACGGCTTCTTTTCCGCCACACGCTTCTTTATGAACTCAAGATAACTTTCCGCGGATTCTATTTTTATTTTGTTCTGCAGAAAGAATGCTGCTGCTTTTTCTGGAAAATTCTCGTCAAATGCGTTTTTCCCGAAAACTTTTTCAGCGGCATTCTTTAAATCAGCAGCAGAATTTCTTAATTCGCAAATTTTTAAAGAATCACTAACCGAAGAATCTCTGGTGGGAGAATCATTTAAAGCATAGGAACTGGAGTTCCCTTGCGCATAGGTATTGCAGTTCCTTTCCGCAAAGGTAGCGGAGTTCCTATGCGGACTTTCGGAAGCCTTTTCTGAGGTCGCATGTGTCTTTTTTGTCCCTTGCGGATTTTCTTTTCTCGCATAGGAACTGGAATTCCTTTGCGGAGTTTTTTCGCTGTCAGAATCTCCTTTTTTTGATTCTTGTCTTTCGCACGCTTTTGTGTTCAGAAGCGTGTCGTAAAGCTCTGTTGTCCTGTAGTATGAGCGTTTTCCACCCTGTGTTATGACAGTCTCGCGTTGCATCAGGCCTTTTTCCACGAACGCATCGAATCTGCGCCGGATTCCTTTTTCTGATGTGATTCCGATTACTGGCAGGTCATCCATTATCTTTGATATTTTCACCCAGCCGAAAATTCTTGCGTCGCCGGAGAGATTCTTGAAAAGCCGCTTCTCCATTTTTCCGATGAAGAAATTTGCGAACCAGTCGAGAATCAGCGCGTCCGTAACATCGAGTCCATATTCGATAAGTTTTTCCTGCGAATATGCGAAAACTGAGAATCTCATGTCTTAGCCTCCTTCTGGATATTTCTGCCGTGTTCCCGGAGAATTCTCTTGACTTTTTCCTGCATCAGAATAAATTTTCTGTCTGGAATATTTCTGTCCATAAACGGAAGAAAAATTGATGTTATCCTTGCTGCAAAGTCATCGTCTGTGGGCTTCTGCACATGGACAGATTCCGTGCGGCTTGAGAGAGTCTCGATGTATCCTTTCTGCTGGAGTGTCGATATGTAGTTCATTGCCGCCCGTTGTATTCCTCTGCATTTTCCGCAAGGGTGTTGATGATTTTTTTTAATTCCTGCTTTATGTTTTTCTCAAACCGCATTTTTGCTATCATGCAGAGACATGCATAGGATTCTTCCGGGGAAAGAATTGTTAAAAAGCAGGATTGCTGGCACTCATCTGATTTTTCTAATGAAAAAGAGAAGTCTTTTGATTCAAGAATTTTGATTGCTTCTTTTGAAAAAAATCCTTCTGAATAAAGATGGAATTCCGCTTTGCATGAGCTTTCAAAGGCAGTTCTGCATTTGTCAAAAAGTTCTCTGTCAATTTTTGTCATTCTGAATCCTCCTTGCTAATTTAATTTTCTTATCTCATATTCAGACGCACGGATTATTGTTCCGTCATCAGCAGTGAACTCTATTGAGCCGTTCCATTTTGTCTTGTAATCGGAAGTTTTGAATGATTTTTCATTGACGGTGATTTCGTATTGGCAGGAAGAAATCTCTTTGCACAATTCATAAAATCTAATACTTCCAGATATAAAAAATACTAGAAAACAAATTACAAAAAAACATCGACTGGAAAGTGAGTCACACTGAAAAAAAGAATAATAAAGAAAAAAGAAAGAACTTCCGAGTACAATTGCTAGTTCCAGAAATTCTGATGTATTATTTAATTCCATAATCAGTCATCTCCCTCAAAGACATCATCGAAATCAGAAATATCTGAATCATCATCTTCTGAATCAGGATGTTCTTCTTCCTGTTTCTGGTCATCATCAAGATTGAAGGCCATATAAATTCTTGTAGTGGAGAAATCTGTAAAATGGCTGTCATTGCGGATTTCCTCTGTGGTTTTTCCGCCCTCAATTTCTGAAAGAATGAAGTCGTAGATTTCGTATGCAAGGTCGCTGCCTTTTTTTAGTCCGGCTTCATAAGCCGCTTTGCGTTCCCTTGTCCGCTCGGAATCCTCTTCTGCGGAAAGCCTGTATGAAGGACGCTCGATTCCGTCTGAATGGTTGAAATTCAGCCCGGCAGGTGTCCCCTCGTTTGTGGAAAGTGATTCGGAAATGTCATCGTCATTTGTTGAAGATTTCTTCTTTGCCGGTTTGCGTGATTTTTTTTCAGCCTTGATTTCCTTGCAGATGTCTTTTATTGTTGCCTCGCCTGATTCAATTCTTTCAATCTGCTCATCGGTTGCCTCTTCAGCAACTGTTTCCTGGTCGATGATTTCATTGTAAATCTGATTCGGGGAGGCCTCGCCGCTCTCGATTCTTTCAATCTGCTCGTCGCTTGCCATGCTGTTCACTTTATTCGCACGTTCGACTGTCTTTTCTGAAACGCCAAGCTCCTTTCCTATTGCCTCGTTCTTGTTGCCCTCGATGCTCTGGATATAGTCGCTTCCCATAAGCTCGCGTATATTTTTTAAGAGGTCTATTCCGCTCAGGTTTCTTCGGTCGGTCTGAAGATGAAGCGCGTAGCGGTGCGCCTCCTCGAAAGTTTCAAATGTGTGCTTGAAGTATGGAATCATCTTTATTCCGGCGATTTTTGAGGCGGCGACTCTTGTGTATCCGTCTATCAGATAGTTGTGTTCTGTTCCGTCATCATCTTTTGTAACCCAGATATGGACAGGCTGGCTTGAGTCAAAACTGTTCTTTTCCATATCGGAGGCAATGCGGTCAAGAAGCGTCTTATCTATCGAGAACAGGCTCTTGAACTTCTCATGCTCCTCGATTTTTTCAATGAGAATGTTTTCAGACAGCTTGAGTCCGTTGTTTGCGAACGGCAGGTTTCTGCCTGCGTTTATTATGTTGAGTGTCTTAGCCATAGAATTTTCTCCTGTATAAAGAAGGACCGACACGTGTCGGTCTAGAATGTTTCTGCCTCAGCGCTGTTTTCAGTCAGCATATTCACGAGCTTGTTGATTTCCACAGCGAGCCTTTTTGCGCCGACAAGCCTGCTGTTCTTGCTGATTTTTTCGCCGGTCTGCACATATTTGTCCGCCATGCTCGTCTGTGGGATATGGACATCGAGAATGTTCTGGAATTCGCTCTCGAAGACCTTTACAAACTGGGACTGTATTGAGGTTTGAAAGACCGCCATTCTTTCCTGCCAGTGCGAGTAAATCAGATACCACTTTCCTGCCTGCTGCGGGCAGTCATCGTAGATTTGCCTCTGGAGAAATTTTGTTGTTGTAAGATTGAAGGATGTGAATTCAAGCGGAGTAAGGATTACGTCTGCGGCAATCAGTGCGTTTATGACGATGTTGTCGTAGTTCGGTGATGTGTCAATCACAACGTAGTCGTATTTGTTTCCGCGCAGCGTCTTTTGAAGCTCGTTGTATCCGATTCCCCTGAGCTTGTGTATGTTCAGATGGCTAGGAATTATGTCGATGTTTTCGACTCTTGACTTGACTGCATAGTTTTCTATGCTGTTGTGGCTGAGCGACTCGAATACGTTGCACCGCTCGATTGTTTCGGCTATGTTCTCGATTCCGGCTGTGAAGTACATTGTTCCTGAATTGTTCGGGTCGAGGTCAAAATAAAGAACCTTGAAGCCTCTTGCGGCGAGATTTGTCGCTGTCAGAATGGAGTCTGTTGTCTTTCCGACTCCGCCTTTCATGCTTGAATACGTGATTACCATAATATTTCCTTCCGTGAAACTCTTTCTAAAGGTCAGCCGTTTCTGCCCGCCCTAGACGTTTTTTAGCCGCCTTTATGAAAGAGAAAATTTTTTCTAGGCAAATGCCTAAGCCCAGCTCCGGGAGTCGAACCCGTAAAAATTCTCCAGCAGAATGGGATGGGCAAAAAAAAACAAGAAAACAACCTGAATCTGCCTGAAGGAGGGTGTCTTCTTGTTCAATCGAGAAAAAAGATATAGAAACAGGCAGATTCCAAGATAAAGCCGCGCTTCATATGGAAATGCTGCTTAAATATCTTGTTTCAACCTGATATTACAATCAACCAAAAATTTTTCTTCTATTATAATGCTGTAAATTCTTACCCTTCTAACGATAAAC
>CAVKVK010000002.1:0-72502 GCA_963659855.1 Parabacteroides distasonis
GTGGTTGAGCCCGTCGAAAACACCATTAAAACCTGATGTCGCTAAGCCTGAGCTTGCCTGAATCAACAAACACTTTACCCATTTAAAGTTCTCCAGAAAGTTACAGAAAATTCCTTTCATGTTATAATTACAAAATCTGGGGAAAGACATGAGTGATATTTTTGAAAAGACCAAAATGAGCGAAGAAGACATAAAGCTTCAATATATAACGCCCGCTCTGATTTCCAAATGGGACATCAAAAAAATCACAATGGAAACTTCTTCCCTTAACAAGTTCACCGACGGAAAAGTCCGCATAAAAGGGAACATTCCAAGCCGCGACGAGGCCAAGAGATGTGACTATGTTCTCTGGTACAATTCTGGAACTCCGCTGGCAATCGTTGAAGCAAAAGACAACAACCATTCGCCTTCAGCCGGGCTTCAGCAGGCAATTTCTTACGGAATTTACTGGAACGTGCCTTTTGTCTATTCTTCAAACGGAAACAGTTTTTTTGAGCACGACTTTACAACGGGCCTGGAGCGCGAGTTTGCACTTTCTGAATTTCCGACAGCAGAAGAACTTTTTAACAGATGGAAAAATGTTGAGTCCCAAAGAATCGTAGAAGTAGAAAACAAAAATCAATACGCAGCCGGCAAAGAAACAAAGATTTACACTGTTCCGCTTTGCTTTGAAGAAAATCTTATGGCAACGCCTTTTTATTCAGGCACAGACTGTTATCCACCGCGTTATTATCAGCGAAACGCAGTAAACCGCACGCTGGAAGCAGTTTCTAAAAACCAGAGCAGAATCTTGATTGCAATGGCGACCGGAACTGGAAAAACTTACACGGCTTTTCAGATTGTCTGGCGGCTTTTGGAATCCAACACAAAAAAGAAAGTCCTCTATCTTGCAGACCGCAACAATCTTGCAGACCAGTCAATTCAGCAGGATTTTAAGCCGTTGCAGAAAGTTATCCACAAAATCAATTTTCAAAAAGAAGACAAATCAAAGCTTTCGGCATATCAGGTTTATTTTGCGCTTTATCAGCAGCTGGATTCTGCCCGCCGAAGTGAAGACGACGAAGAAACAGAAGAAGAGATTGAAACGGAAGTTTCTAAGTACAAGGAATTTTTTGAGCCGGACTTTTTTGACCTGATAATCGTTGATGAATGTCACAGAGGATCTGCAAAGGCAGAATCCCGCTGGCGAAGAATTCTTGAATATTTTGCTAGCGCAACTCAAATCGGAATGACCGCGACCCCAAAAGAAACAAGGTACGTTTCGAATATCGGCTATTTTGGAGAGCCAGTCTACGAGTACAGTCTGAAGCAGGGAATTGAAGACGGATTTTTAGCGCCGTTCAAAGTAATAAATGTCCACACAAATATTGATGACTTTTGGCGGCCAACAAAAGGACAGAAAGACATTTACGAAAACGAGATAGAAGACTGCGAATACAATCTTTCAGACTACGACTACAACATTATAATTCAGGATAGAATTGACCAGGTCGCTTCGGAAATTACAAAATTCCTAAAAGAAACAGACAGAATGTCAAAAACAATTGTTTTTTGCCCGACAGAAGCCGCAGCCGAAAGAATGAGAGTTTCCCTGAACAACCTGAACGCCGATATGGTCTTGCGCGACAAAAACGGCAATGTAAGCGAGCAGTACGTTGTTCGCATTACAGGAAGCGACAAATATGGCAAAGAAAAGCTCGACTATTTTATTTCCGTCGGCCAGAAATATCCTGTAATCGCTACAACTTCAAAACTGCTTTCCACAGGCGCAGACTGCAAAATGGTCAAGCTGATTGTGATTGACGAGCTTATAAATTCAATGACGGAGTTCAAGCAGATTATCGGGCGTGGAACAAGGCTCCGCTACGAAGACGGAAAAACCCATTTTACAATCATGGATTTCAGGCGGGTAAGCCGTTTGTTTGCCGATCCTGAATGGGACGGCGAAATTGAACAAAGCGAAGATTATTCACAAGTCCAGACACAAAAGGAAAAAGCTTTTAATGATAAAGACGAAGCAGACGGCGATGGCACAAAAGTGGAGTCAGAATACGAAAAAAATATTCCACGCACAGTTCAAATTGTCGGAAAAGGCAGCATAAAGGTTGAAGTCTTGCAGCGCCTGGTTTCTGTTTACGACACAGACGGCAAACTCTTAAAGCAGGAATCAATAGAAGACTACACAAAAGAAAGCATTCTTGGCACATACCAGACACTGGAAAATTTTATTCAGGGATGGAACGAAGAGCAAAAAAAGGAAGTTATTCGCAATATGCTAAAAGAAAAAGGAATTGACCTTGAGCTTATAAAAAAGAGCCAGAACATGACCGACGTAGACGATTTTGACTTTATCTGCCATATTGCATTCAACCAGAAACCTTTAACAAGGCGTGAACGCGCGGAAAATGTAAAAAAACGCGACGTGTTCACAAAATATTCAAGTGCGGCAAGAGAAGTAATAAACGCGCTTTTGGACAAATATGCGGAGCTTGGCATTTACGATATTGAATCGACAGAAATACTAAAGCAGAATCCGTTTACAAAATACGGAAAACCTTCCAGAATCGCAGCTCTTTTTGGCGGAAGCGAAAACTACAGGCAGGCGCTGCGAGAAATAGCGCGGGAGCTTTATGCGGCGTAATAAAAAAGTGATTTACGTAGTAAATCACAAATCCGTGTGATAATAATTTAAAAATAAAGGCAGAAAAAAAGATGAGCAACTTAAGCAGCTTTGTAAAACGTATTCGAGATGTAATGAGAAATGACGCCGGCATAAACGGCGATGCGCAGCGTATAGAGCAGATAGCATGGATGCTTTTTCTAAAAGTGTACGACGCAAAGGAAGAAGACTGGGAATTTGAAGACGAAAACTATACTTCAATTATCCCTGACGAGCTGCGCTGGAGAAACTGGGCGCACGCAAAAAATCAGAACGAGGGCTTAACAGGAGACGCGCTTTTGAATTTTGTAAACAACGAGCTTTTTCCTAAATTAAAAGGCCAGAAAGTAACGCCCGACACACCAATCCGCTCTTCAATCGTCAGCACAACTTTTAGAGACGCAAACAACTACATGAAAGACGGCGTGCTTCTCCGCCAGATTATAAGCATAATAGACGAGTTAGATTTTGGAAGCTACGAAGAAACCCACGCATTCGGCGAAATTTACGAGACAATCTTGAAAGAACTGCAAAGCGCAGGAAGTGCGGGAGAATTCTACACGCCGCGCGCCGTAACTACATTCATGGCAAAAATAATAAAGCCGCAGATTGGCGAGACAATGGCAGATTTTGCCTGCGGAACCGGCGGATTCCTTTCCAGCTGGATAAAGGAACTCGAGGCAATCCGCGACGCAAAAGGAACAATTTCAACAGAAGAGTCGGAGCAGATTTACAATTCAATTTACGCGGTGGAAAAAAAGCAGTTTCCTTATATGCTCTGCGTAACAAACATGCTTCTGCACGGCTTAGACAGCCCAAATGTTTACCACGGCAACTCGCTTACAAACAAACTCTTGGACTACACACAAAAAGATGCGTTTGACGTAATCCTGATGAATCCTCCATACGGCGGAAGCGAAAAAGAAGACATAAAGCAGAATTTTCCAGCCGACTTGCGCTCAAGCGAGACAGCAGACCTTTTTATGGCAGTAATCATGTACAGATTAAAGCAAAACGGACGCGCGGCAGTAATTGTTCCAGACGGATTTTTGTTCGGCAATGACGGCGCAAAGACAAACTTAAAGAAAAAACTTTTGACAGACTTTAACCTGCACACAATTGTCCGCCTGCCGGGGAGCGTCTTTAGCCCTTACACTTCAATCACAACAAACATTCTCTTTTTTAACAACGAAGAGCCCGACGGCGAAACATGGTTTTACCGTGTGGACATTCCAGCCGACAGAAAGCACTTTAGCAAGACAAAGCCGATGGAACTAAAGCACTTTGACGGTTGCATTTCATGGTGGAACAGCCGCACAGAGCTTTTAGACGACGACGGAAACCCAAAGGCAAAAAAATACACATCTCAAGAGCTATTTAACAACGGCTTAAACTTTGACCTTTGCGGCTATCCGCACGAGGAAGAAGAAATTTTAAGCATTGAAGAAACAATCCAGAACTACAGGCAGCACAGCCAGGCCACAGACGAAAAAATCGCTTCCACGCTTTCAAAAATCACAGAGATTCTTGGAATTGAGATGTAACTTATGTACCAAAAACTAAAAAATTGGTACAAACACAACGGATTATGTACCAAAAATCGCTTTTTTGGTACATAATAAACATTGTCTATCCCAAAATCAGCAAAAAGAGGACACAATGGAAGACTACAGTTTTATAAATGTATCGCAGGATAAACTGGAGACTATAAATATTCTCAAGGCGGAACGTGATGCGCTTTCCGCTCTGTCGGAATTAAAAGGTATTGCGAATATGATTCCAAACCAGTCCATCCTAATAAACGCCATTGTATTGCAGGAAAGTCAGGACAGTTCAGAAATTGAAAATATAATTACAACAAAAGACGATTTATATAAAGCTTTAAGCGAAACAGCGTTAAATGTTGACCCTTCAATAAAAGAAGTTATGTTTTATAGAGAAGCTCTATATGAAGGCTTCGATAAAGTTAAAGCTCACGGCTTTATTTCTATAAATGACATTATTGATATTCAGTCAATTCTTGTTCAAAGCAGGCAAGGCTTTAGAACTTTGCCGGGCACACAGCTTGTAAACGACAGAACTAATGAAGTGGTTTATACACCGCCACAAAGTAAAGAACAGATTGAAAACCTTATGAAAACTTTTACAGAATACCTGAATGATTCTGAAAAGAGCTTGGCAAAATTAGCTGTTCTTCATTTTCAGTTTGAAAGCATTCATCCTTTTTACGACGGAAACGGCAGAACAGGACGAATTATAAATGTTCTATATTTGATTTTAAAAGATTATCTTGAAATTCCAATTTTATATTTAAGCTCATACATAATCGAACATAAAGATGAGTATTATATGCGGCTGCAAAAAGTAAGAACTGAAGCAGACTGGGAGAACTGGATAATTTTTATATTGCAAGGAATTGAAATTACTTCAAAACTAACTATAGAAAAAGTCCGCAAAATAAGAACTCTTATGGATCAGACAATTGAAGCTGTAAAAGAAAAATGCCCAAAAATATATTCAAAGGAACTTGTTGAAACGCTTTTTGAAAATCCGTACTGCAAAGGCGAATTTATAGAAAAAGCAACAGGCGTAGAACGCAAAGCCGCAGCCCGTTATCTTCATCAGCTTAACGAAGCCGGCATTTTGGACTGTCAGAAAATTCGCCAGACCAATATTTATATAAACACAAACCTTATGGAACTTTTAAAGGCATAACATGGCACAGATAAAAAAAGACACGAACTTAAGAAAAGCGATTCTGCAGGCGGCGGTTACGGGCAAGCTGATTAGTTCAGTTTGTCATCCCGATCATGACGGTCATTCCGAACTTGTTTCGGAATCTTCTGAACTCAATGCAAAAGCCTTGCTAAAAAAAATCATCGCCGAACGCAACAAAAAGCTGCTTTTAGACTGGCAGGAAGCTCTGAAAACTAACCCAAATGCAAAAAAGCCCGCTGCTGTTGCCGCAAGCAAAATTGATGAAAATGAGATTCCGTTTGAAATCCCGGAGAACTGGTGCTGGTGCAGATTGGGAGATGTAGTAACAATACTTGGTGATGGACTTCATGGTACTCCCAAATATGATATTTCAGGTGAATATTATTTTGTAAACGGAAATAATTTAAATAATGGATTAATTGAAATAAAACCCGATACAAAAAAGATAAATAAGAAAGAATTTGAAAAGTATAAAAAAGATTTAAATGACTTAACTATTTTTATATCCATAAACGGAACAATTGGTAATATTGCGTTCTATAACAATGAAAAAATTATTCTTGGGAAAAGTGCCTGTTATTTTAATGTTGCAATAAAAGAGTTAAAGAAATATTTTTTCTATCTTTTTCAAACAGATTTTTTCTTTACTTATGCTTTGGATAATGCCACGGGAACAACAATTAAAAATGTTAGTTTAGGGACAATGCGTAATTTTTTAATTCCCCTTCCTCCGCTTGCCGTTCAGGACGCCATTGTCGAAAAGCTTGAGCAGGTGCTGCCGCTGGTGGATGCTTACGAGGACGCACTTCTCCAAAAAGAGGAGCTGAAAGGCGCGCTTAAGGACAAGCTAAAAAAGTCAATTCTGCAGGAAGCCGTGCAAGGCAAGCTAATCTCTACGGTGGTTGAGCCCGTCGAAACCACCGCAGAAACAGGCCGCCAGCTTTTGGATAGAATTATTGCCGAACGCAACGCCAAACTCCTTGCCGAATGGAAAGAGGCTCTTAAAACGAACCCGAAAGCAAGAAATCCCGCTCCTGTTGCCGCAGGCAAAATTGATGAAGATGAGATTCCGTTTGAAATTCCAAAGAACTGGTGCTGGTGCAGGCTGGGGGATATTTGCAATCTCTATACAGGCAATAGTATTAATGAAACTGAAAAGAAAACAAAATATACAAATCTTAAAGAAGGTAGATTTTATATCGGAACAAAGGATGTCGGTTTTGATAATGTCATAAATTATGATAACGGCATAAAAATACCTTTTGACAATGATAAGTTTAGAATTGCAAATGCAAATACTATTTTAATGTGTATTGAAGGTGGCAGTGCAGGACGAAAAATTGCTTTCACTGATAAAGCAGTTTGTTTTGGAAATAAACTATGTTGTTTCGATGCCTATGTAAAAGAATCAATTCACTTTTTGTATTATTTTATGCAAAGTGCATTATTTACAGATTTATTTAAAGATAACATGAATGGAATTATTGGTGGAGTTAGTGTAAATACTCTAAAGACTATGTTAATTCCTCTTCCGCCGCTTGCTGTTCAAAACGCTATTGTTGCAAAGCTTGAGCAGGTTTTGCTGCTGGTGGACGCTTTGGATTGATGTGCTTCAATTAAAATTTTACCGCTTTGTTGAAACATTCCAAATCACGATGTAAAATAACTTCAATATAAATTTCAGAATTAACTTTTCTGCTTCTATTTGACAAAAATCACAGTTAAATTAGGAGGACAATATGTCCAGAAAGAAACAGTCGATGGACGGAAACCAGGCTGCGGCTCACGTTGCTTATGCATTTACTGAGGTAGCTGGTATTTATCCTATTACCCCGTCGTCTCCAATGGCCGACTGGGTTGACAACTGGTCTGCAAACGGCCAGAAAAATGTTTTCGGTGAAAAAGTAAAAGTAATCGAAATGGAATCTGAGGCAGGCGCTGCCGGTACAGTTCACGGATCTTTGGCTTCGGGCGCTTTGACAACAACATTCACTGCTTCTCAGGGTCTTCTTTTGATGATCCCGAACATGTACAAAATTGCTGCTGAGCAGCTTCCTTGTGTTTTCCACGTTGCTGCACGCTGTGTTGCTACTCAGTCTTTGAACATCTTCGGCGACCACTCAGACGTTTACGCTTGCCGCCAGACTGGTGCTGCAATGCTCGCTGAGTCTAACCCTCAGGAAGTTATGGACTTAGCTCCAGTTGCTCATCTTGCCGCAATCGAAGGCAAAGTTGCATTCATCAACTTCTTTGACGGTTTCCGCACTTCTCACGAAATCCAGAAGATTGAGCTTTGGGACTATGCTGATCTTAAAGAAATGCTCAACATGGACGCTGTAAAGGCTTTCCGTGACCACGCACTCAACCCAGAGCATCCTGCAATGCGCGGATCTCACGAAAACGGAGACGTTTTCTTCCAGCACCGCGAAGCATGCAACTCTACTTACGACGCTCTTCCTGCAATCGTTGAAAAATACATCAACAAAATCAACGAAAAGCTCGGAACTCACTACGGTCTTTTTGACTACTACGGTGCTCCAGACGCTGACCGCGTAATCGTTGCAATGGGCTCTATCTGCGATGTTGCAGAAGAAGTTATCGACTACCTTGGAAAGAACGGCGAAAAAGTCGGACTTATCAAAGTTCATCTTTACAGACCTTGGGTTTCTGCAAAATTCCTCGAAAAGCTTCCAAAAACAGCAAAGAAAGTTGCAGTTCTCGACAGAACAAAGGAACCAGGCTCTCTCGGAGAACCTCTCTACCTCGATGTTGCAGCAACTTTGCGCGAAGCTGGCCTGAACGACGTTATCCTTACTGGCGGACGCTACGGTCTTGGTTCAAAAGACACTCCACCAAGCTCTGTATTTGCAGTTTACAAGGAACTCGAAAAGGCACAGCCAAAAGCCCGCTTTACAATCGGAATTGTTGATGATGTTACAAACCTTTCTCTTCCAGAAGTAAAACCAGCTCCAATCACATCTGCTGAAGGAACTGTTGAATGCAAATTCTGGGGAATCGGCGGCGACGGTACTGTCGGAGCTAACAAGGACTCTACAAAAATCATCGGCGACCACACAGACAAATTTATTCAGGCTTACTTCCAGTACGACTCAAAGAAGACAGGCGGAATCACAATTTCTCACCTGCGCTTCGGCGATCATCCAATCAAGTCTCCTTACTACATTAACCAGGCTGACTTTGTTGCCTGCCACAACCAGTCTTATATCATCAAAGGATACAAGATGGTTCAGGACGTTAAGAAAGGCGGAATCTTCCTTATTAACTGCCAGTGGTCAGACGAAGAACTGGACAAGCATCTTCCTGCTGAATCTAAAAAATATATCTACGACAACAACATTAAAGTTTACACAGTTGACGCTGTAGACATTGCTACAAAAATCGGTCTTGGAAAACGCACTTCAACAGTTCTCCAGTCTGCATTCTTTAAACTTGCAAACGTTCTTCCTTCAGAAGAAGCAATCAAATATATGAAGGAAAAGGTTGTTGCCAAGTTCTCTAAGAAAGGCCAGGACATTGTTGACATGAACTGCCAGGCTATTGACCAGGGCGCAGGCGCATTGCACGAAGTAAAAGTTCCTGCTTCATGGGCAAATCCTGCTCCAGACGCTCCAAAGCCAGCTCTTAAGGGCGAAGCTAAGACAGTTGCAATGGTTGAAAAGCTCATGAACCCGATAGGACTCATGGACGGAGACAACCTTCCTGTTTCTGCATTCAAGGACAACCCGGACGGACAGTTCGAACTTGGCGCTTCTGCTTACGAAAAGCGCGGAACTGCTGTTATGGTTCCTGCATGGAACGCTGAAACCTGTGTTCAGTGTAACTCATGCGCATTTGTCTGCTCACACGCAACATTGCGTCCATACCTTCTTTCTGGCGACGAAGCTGCAAAGGTTGAAGGCCTTGGAGCAAAGACACTCGCAGTAAAGAATCCAAAACTTTCTCAGTACAAATACACATTGTCAGTTTCTCCGCTCGACTGTATGGGCTGCGGCGAATGTACAACAGTTTGTCCTACAAAGTCTCTCACAATGGTTCCACAGGAAAGCCTTGTTGCTAACCAGCCACAGTGGGATTACCTTGTTGCTAACGTTTCTAAGAAGCCGGAAGTTGACACATTGCCGCTTTCACCAATGACTTCTCAGTACAACCAGCCGTTGCTTGAATTCTCTGGCTCTTGCGCAGGCTGTGCAGAAACTTCTTACGCTCGTCTTATTACTCAGCTCTTTGGCGAACACATGTACATTTCAAATGCTACCGGATGTTCTTCAATCTGGGGCGGACCTGCTGCAACAGCTCCTTACACAATCAACAAGGATTCAAAGAAAGGTCCAGCCTGGGCAAACTCACTCTTTGAAGACAACGCAGAACACGGTCTTGGTATGTATGCCGGACAGAAATTTATCCGCGACAGTTTGATTTCTAAGCTCGAAGAAGTTGAATCTAAGACAGACAACGCTTCTCTTAAGGGCGCAATTGCTAAGTATCTTGAAACAAAGAACGACACAATCGCAAATGCTCCTGCAACAGACGCTCTTGTAAAAGAACTCGAAGCCTGCGGCTGCGACACTTCTAAAGAAATTCTCGAAAAGAAAGACTACCTCTCAAAGAAATCTGTATGGATTTTCGGTGGAGACGGATGGGCTTATGATATTGGCTTCGGCGGTTTGGACCACGTTCTTGCTTCTGGAGAAAATATCAACGTTATGGTATTCGATACAGAAATGTACTCAAATACAGGCGGACAGGCTTCTAAGGCTAGTAACATTGGTGAAGTCTGCCAGTTTGCTGCTGCCGGAAAAGAAGTTGGCAAAAAGTCGCTTTCTGAAATTGCAATGAGCTACGGATACGTTTATGTTGCACAGATTGCACTCGGAGCAAACCCTGCTCAGGCACTCAAGGCAATCAAAGAAGCAGAAGCTTACAACGGACCTTCACTCATCATCGGATACGCTCCTTGCGAACTCCATGGTGTTAAGGGCGGAATGAACCACTGTCAGGACGAAATGAAGGCAGCTGTAAAGGCTGGCTACTGGAACCTGTTCAGCTTCAACCCGGCTCTCAAGGCAGAAGGAAAGAATCCGTTCACACTTACTTCAAAAGAAGGCGACGGAACATATCAGAACTTCCTGAACAACGAAACACGCTACTCTTCACTTACACGCAAGTTCCCGGAACGCGCAAAAGTTCTGTTCAACAGAAACGAAGAAGCAGCAAAAGCAAGATTTGTTCACTTGCAGAAACTTATCGAGTTGTATAAATAAGATAAGCCAAAAAAACGCGGCGGCTGAATTAGCATAAGCGATACGGCCGCCGTAAAACAGAACGCCCGCCAGACCTGGTTTTGCCAGGTTCTGCGGGCGTTTTGTGTTTAGACAAGCATTTTAATCATCAAACCAGTTTTCAATTTGAATATTAAAATTGTCATAAATGTTTGCGAAGTCTTTTACATTTCTTGTAACAAGAATTAAGTCATTGGCAAGAGCAATAGAAGCTATCTGGGTGTCAGCGTACGGTGTCGGTCGCCCGATAGAATCAAGTTTTGCAGTTATTTCTGCCTGAATCTTTGCAGCTTTTAAGTCATAGGAAAGAAACTTATAAAACGGTTCAACAGATTCTTTTAGATATGCCAAAAGTCTTTCTTTTCGTTTTCCGTCTGGAAGTATTAAAACTCCGTGCAGCATTTCAAAATAAGAAACAGTTGAAATGGCGCATTCATTTTTATTTTGCCTTAGAAGCATTAACAGATTTTCATTTGGCAGAGGCTTTGACGGTTCAGATATTATGTTTGAATCGAGAAGGTATTTCATTACCAGATTTCCTTAGCTTTGTAGACTTCTTTTGATCTGATATTGTCAAAGGCGTGCTCCATAAAATTGGCATCTTCAGAATTATCAAAAAGTTCCTTTGTGTCGTTTCTCCATTTTTCAAGAGCATTAAAATAAGCATCCGGACTATTTTCAAAATCAGCAAATTTCGCCTTCAATTTAAGATAAGTAATAAAATCTCCAAGTTCAGCAATATATTCTTCAGGAAGGTTTTTAACAGACTGAATTTCTTTTACTAAAGTTTCATAAGGCATAAAACAACCTCCTTTATCAGCTAGATGATAGCACATATTCTTTAAAGTAAGAAATAATTTTTACACCTTCGGCACGCCGCCGAAGTTTCCTGAGTTATTGTAAATGTTGTGGATTGAAGTTTGAATCTGCATAGTTTTTAGCTGTTTTTTTCAACACACAATTTTCAAATTTTATATCTTTAGCGACGAAATGCATTTAAACAAAGTAACTATGTTCAGCGAATAAAGTAACTATATTCTGAAATTTAGTTACTTTATTTTAAAATATAGTTACTAAATTTGAGTAACAAAGTGGGTTTGTTTTTCAATATTATTACCAGCTTTTTTATGTCCAAAATACAACATTCAAAAATCTAAGGCACGGATTAATGGCAAAATTTGCAGTGGAATTTATCTGCGGTTCTGTGTAGACGTGATGCTTATATGTTTTTTATAGTTTTTTATCAAAAGTGAAAATCTTTTCACCAAGCAGTTTGCTTCGACAACAGATACTTCTTCATCATTGCCACATAATTATTCTTACAGAATGAAAGACTGCTTAAAGATCGACTTGTCTATTTCGATTAATATCCAAATCGGAAAATTCTCACTGGCATTAAAAGTTTTCCTTTCTTACAAAAAGATTTTTATGAAAAATCCCCCTTATCCATACGGAAAAATGTGATTTTTGAGCCAATTTTCATTGGAATTTTGTGATGAACCAAAAATTAAAAAATATGTTACTATTTCTTTGCTGATTGAATTATAAACAATGAAAAAATCTTCCATATATTATCATCTTCCCGGGCTTTTTGAGTTTTTTGATTTTTATTCTGTTTTTTTGCCGCTTTTTTATGGCCACAGGGAATATTTTTATGACTGGTGCCAGATTGGCTCAATTTATGGCGCGCCGGGCGACTGCATCTGGGGCGGCGGACGGGTTGGTTTTGGCGACAATAACGCTAAAGATGTTCTGGCTTTGCTTAAAAAATATGGAATTTCTGCGCGGCTTACGTTTTCCAATTCACTTTTAAGGCCTGAGCATCTTTTAGACAAAAAATGCAATGCGCTTTGCCGGCTGTTCCAGAGCAAAAACGGCGAAACTAAAAACGGAATAATTGTTCATTCTGAAGTTCTGCTTGAGTATTTAAAAAAGAATTATCCTCAATTTTATTTTGTGTCTTCAACTACGAAAGTCATAACGGATTTTGATGAATTTACGGAAGAATTGAACCGTAAAGATTTTAGCTTTGTTGTTCCGGATTTTAGATTGAATAAAATGTTCGATTTTCTTTCGGAGCTTTCTCAGGAACAAAAAAACAAGGTTGAATTTTTATGCAATGAATGCTGCTGGACTAGCTGCACCGGGCGCAAAGAGTGCTACGAGAACGTGAGCCGTAAAAATCTTGGACAAAATGTTTCCGAGCACATCTGCAAGTCTCCAGGCGGAAGAGAAGGCTATGTTTTTTCAAAAGCAATGAAGAATCCTGCGTTTGTAAATATAGAAGAAATTCAAAAAAAATATGCGCCTTTGGGATTTTCAAACTTCAAAATTGAAGGGCGGGGGCTTGGCAGCGCACTGATTCTGGAATTTCTTCTTTACTATATGACAAAGCCTGAGTTCCAGCTGAATGTAAGGGAAGCAGTTTATCTCGACAGCACTTTGGATTTGTTTTAAGGTTCGCCATTTTGAACCTGTTCGCAGTTCATTAGTTTTTAAGCATTCTTATAAACAAAATCTTTTTTGTATTTTATTGAACAAATTTTACAAATTTTTTATAATTTTTTGTCTAGGCAGAGACGGCTGGCACTATTTTTACGGGGTCAGCCTTTTTTTTTAATTTTTTGTGCTAAAAATTAACACGGAGGTGCAAAGATGAAATCTTTGTTAAAATGCGCTGCAATTGGTGTAGCAGCATCTTTGACTTTGGGTCTTGTTTCTTGTGGTGGAAATAAAACTGCAAAAAACAATGTTCTCAATGTAATGATTGAAGTTGAGGTTGCTTCCCTCGACCCGCAGCAGGCTGTTGACGGAACTTCTTTTGAAGTTATCGCTAACTATACAGACGGTCTTAAACAGATGGCAGGCGATGGTTCTACTATCGATGCACTTTGTGCAGAAGAAACTGTTTCTGCAGATGGTTTAACTTATACTTTTAAGCTTCGTGACGATGCTTTCTGGTCTAACGGTGATCCTGTAACAGCTGATGACTTTGTTTTTGGCTGGCAGCGCGCTGTTGATCCAAAAGTTGCTTCTGAATATTCATACATGCTTTCTGACATTGGTCAGGTAAAGAATGCTGCAAAAGTTATTGCAGGTGAACTTCCTTTAGACGCTCTTGGAATTAAAGCTCTTGACGAAAAAACTCTCGAAGTTCAGCTTGAAGTTCCAGTTTCTTACTTTGATTCAATTCTTTACTTCCCGACATTCTATCCTGTAAACCGCAAATTCTATGAATCTGTAGGCGACAGCTTTGCAACAAGTGCTGACACAGTTCTTTCTAACGGTGCTTTTATTCTTACAGACTATCAGCCAGCAGCTCTTTCTTTCTCTCTTAAAAAGAATGACAAATACTGGGATGCTGCCCGCGTAAAGCTTGACGGATTGAACTATCAGGTTCTTAAAGACAGCCAGCAGTCTTTGATGGCTTATCAGAACGGAAGTCTCGACATTGTTAAACTTTCTGGTGACCAGGTTGATCAGGTAAAAGACGATCCAGAATTCAGATCAATTGGTGCAGGATATCTCTGGTATATTTCTCCAATGATGCAGAAAGTTGATGACCTTAAAAACCTTAACTTAAGAAAAGCCCTTACTTATGCTGTAAACCGCGAATCAATCGTTAAGAATGTTGTAAAAGATGGTTCTATGGCTGCTTATACTCCAGTTCCAGCAGAATTTGCTTACAATTCAGAAGGAAAAGACTTTATTACAACTCAGAAAGAATTCCCTGAACTTTGTGATTCTGACCTTGCTAAAGCAACTGAATATTACAATGCTGCAAAGAAAGAACTTGGAAAAGATTCATTCACTTTTGAAATGATTGTTGACGATACAACTGTTCAGCAGAATGTTGCTGCTGTTGTTAAGGAACAGCTTGAAAAGGCTCTCCCTGGTTTAACTGTAAATCTTCGTGTTGAACCAAAAAAACAGCGTGTATACGATATGCAGAATGGCGATTTTGAATTTGCTCTTACAAGATGGGGTCCTGACTACGCAGATCCAATGACTTATCTTGGAATGTGGGTTACAAACAACTCTAACAACTATGGTTTGTGGTCTAATCCTGCTTACGATGCTTTGATTGACTCTTGCGTAACTGGAAAATATGCACAGAAACCAGCTGAAAGATGGGAAACTCTCAAAGCTGCTGAAAAGCTCGTTCTTGAAGATGCTGTAATTGTTCCATTGTATCAGCAGGCTGATGCTTGTATGGTTAAGTCTAACGTTAAGGGAATTGAATTCCACCCGGTTGCACTTAACAGAGTTTACAAGAACACAACAAAATAGCTTTTGTTACTGGTGATTTCGACAGACTCAATCACCGTGTGCACTGTGCGCGCTGTGAGCGCAAGGGATTGTAGGAGCGCCGAAGGCGTTTTTTTACGCTGGTTGAGCCAGGCGAAAACAGCGTAAAAAAATGGAGCGCTTGACGCGGAACTCCGGAAAGCCCGGTTTTTACGGCGAATGTTTATCGTTCGCCGTAAAAATGCGCCCAAAAAATATAAAAAATTACACTGTATTTGTGGATTTCTGTTTTTTTTATTTGGTTTTGAATGTAGAAGTCCATTTTTGGAATTAATGTTTTGAAAAAATACATCCTTAAACGAATTTTAATTTCTCTATTTACACTTCTGGCAATTACACTTGTTCTTTTTGTTCTTTTGCAGCTTATGCCAGGTTCTCCTTTTAATGACGAAAAACTTACGGCTGATCAAAAGGCCGCTTTGTATGCAAAATACGGACTGGATAAACCTGTTTTTATTCAGTTCTTTAAATATGTTGGAAATATGTTCCGTGGCGACTTTGGAGTCAGTTATAATATTTCAAAAAACACTCCGATTTCGACACTTATTTTACAGCGCCTGCCTGTTTCCGGAAGAATTGGTTTTCAGGCGGTTTTTTTAGGTGCGCTTGTTGGAATGATTCTTGGAATTGTTGCCGCCTTAAAACACAGAACCTGGGTTGATACTCTGGCAACTGTAATTTCTGTAATTGGTGTTTCTGTTCCAAGTTATGTTTTTGCGCTTGCCTTAAGCTATCAGTTTGGTTTTAAGTGGAAGCTTTTTCCAATGCTTTTTACAACTCAGTCGCCTTATTTTTCGAGCGTGCTGCCGAGTGTTTCGCTGAGTATGTTTACAATGGCTTCGATTGCCCGTTTTACACGCACAGAAATGCTCGAAGCTCTTGGTTCTGAATATATTCAACTTGCAGAAAGCAAAGGAATTTGTGGCTGGAGATTGATTTTGCGCCATGCTTTGCGCAATACACTTATTCCGATTATTACAGTTTTGGCTCCGCTTATTGTTGATTTAATGACCGGTTCACTTGTTGTTGAAAAAATCTTTGCAAT
Organism: Parabacteroides distasonis; assembly: GCA_963659855.1. Taxonomy (GTDB): domain Bacteria; phylum Spirochaetota; class Spirochaetia; order Treponematales; family Treponemataceae; genus Treponema_D. Next base: position 16,031 of record CAVKVK010000002.1, read on the forward strand.
TCCTGGAGTTGGTTCACTTTTGGTTACTGCAATTCAGTCAAACGATTACAACGTTGTAATTTCTTTGGCTTTTATTTACAGTGCGCTTTACATTGGAATTATGCTTGTTGTTGATATTCTCTACGGAGTAATTGATCCTCGAATCCGTCTTTCAGGAGCTGTAAATGAGTAACGAAAACAAAACATCCGGTTTGAGAGAGAATAAAGAAACTATGAATTGTGAAGATTTAAATTCAATTGAATTTCTTCCAGGCGATTTTGAATTAAAACAGAATAAAGATTCAACAAATGTTGATCAAAACTTTGCGAGCGTTAGTTACTGGAAAGAAGTTAGAATCCGCTTTTTTTCTAATAAAGGCGCAGTTTTTGCTTCTATTGCAATTATTCTGATTATGTTTTTTGCCTTTGTTGGTCCTCATATCAACAGATATACATATTCTGAACAGAATCTTGAACAGAAAAACTATGCTCCGCGTATGCCTGGCCTTGAAAAGCTTGGAATTTTTGACGGAACAGAAAAAATACGGACAACTTCGGGCTCTCGCCAGATAAATCTTTACGAAAAAAACAACGATAAAGATGTTTATTATTTTTTTGGTTCTGACGTTCTTGGACGCGACATCTGGACGCGCACCTGGATGGGAACTAGAGTTTCGCTTTATATTTCGATTGTTGCCGTTTTGATTGATATGATTATTGGTCTTGGCTTTGGTCTTATTTCCGGCTATTTTGGAGGAATTGTTGACTCTGTAATGCAGCGTTTTTCCGAAATCGTAAATGGAATTCCGCGGCTTGTAATTGTTACTCTTTTAATGCTGATTTTAAAACCTGGAATTGCAACAATCATTTTTGCACTCATGATAACTGAGTGGATTGGAATGTCGAGAATTGCGCGTGCCGAAATGTTGAATTTAAAAGAAAGAGAATTTGTTCTTGCGTCAAAAACTCTTGGTGCAAAAGATTTTTCGATTATTATTCACGAAATTCTGCCAAATATTAACGGTCAGATTATTACACAGACAATGTTTTCTATTCCGACTGCAATTTTTACGGAAGCTTTTTTGAGCTTTGTTGGACTTGGAATTCCTGTTCCGCAGTGTTCGCTTGGTTCTCTTATCAGCGATGCATTCAACAGTTTTACAACTCATCCATATCAGATTATTCCACCGATTATAGTTCTTGCGCTTCTTATGCTGAGTTTTAATATTCTTGCTGACGGTCTGCGCGAAGCACTCGACCCGAAATTTAAGGAGCAGTGATATGAGCGATATTCAGGATAAAAAAGATACAATTCTTTCTGTAAAAGATCTTTCAATTTCTTTTAAAACAACTGCCGGAATTGTAAATGCGATTCGTGGTGTTAATTTTGAATTAAAACGCGGAGAAACTCTTGCAATTGTAGGAGAATCTGGTTCAGGAAAATCTGTAACGACAAAAACCGTTATGGGAATTCTTGCAAAGAATGCAATTGTTAATTCTGGTTCGATTATTTATAACTGTCTTGAGCCAGACAACGTAACTCACAAAGTTTACGATATTCTTAATATGAAAACCAGCGATATTCGCCACAACATTAATGGAAAAAATATTGCAATGGTTTTTCAGGATCCAATGACTTCTCTTGATCCGACAATGAACATTGGAAAGCAGATTGCAGAAGGAATGCTTTATCACTATAACATGCCAAAACGTCAGGCTTACCAAAAGGTTTTAAGGCTTTTGCACGAAGTTGGAATTAACGATGCAAAAAACCGGATGAAGAATTATCCGCATCAGCTTTCTGGCGGAATGAGACAGAGAATTGTTATTGCAATTGCTCTTGCCTGCGATCCTGAACTTTTAATCTGCGACGAACCGACAACGGCTCTCGATGTTACAATTCAGGCAAAAATTCTTGATTTAATAAAAGATATTCAGAAAAAACGTAATCTTTCTGTAATTTTTATTACTCATAATATGGGCGTTGTTGCAAAAGTTGCCGACAGAATCAACGTAATGTATGCAGGAAAAATCGTAGAAAGTGGAACTGCCGATGAAATTTTCTATGATCCGCGCCATCCATACACCTGGGGACTTTTGTCTGCCATGCCGGATTTAAACACTACTGGAAAACGTCTTTATACGATTCCTGGTTCACCGCCAAATCTTTTGCATAAACTTCCTGGCGATCCTTTTGCTCCAAGAAATGCTTATGCACTTAATATTGATGATCGTCTTGAACCACCAATGTTTAAAATATCAGAAACTCACAGCGCAGCAACCTGGCTTTTGCATCCAGATGCTCCAAAAGTTGAATTGCCGGCAGAATTAAAAGAAAGAATTGAACTAATGAAAAAAGAGGCTTATGCAGATGGAAGATAAAGAAAACCTTACAAAAACAGAAAACCGCAAACCTCTCTTAAAAGTTGAAAATTTAAAGCAGTATTTTAAAATTTCTTCAAAATACACTGTAAAAGCAGTTGATGATGTTTCTTTTGAAATTTTCCCAGGCGAAACTTACGGCCTTGTTGGCGAAAGTGGAAGTGGAAAATCTACAATTGGACGCAGCGTTATCCGCCTTTATAATCCGACAGCCGGCAAAATTGAATTTGATGGACATGATATTTCCGGTAAGTTGAATTCAGAAAATCGTGAATATTTACGCACAAATATGCAGATGATTTTTCAGGATCCAATGGCGTGCTTAAATCCGCGCAAAAAGGTTGGCGAAATAATTGGAGAAGGGCTGGATATTCATCATCTTTATTCAACTAAAAAAGAACGCGAAGAAAAAATTCAACGTATTTTAAAAAAAGTTGGTCTTGCGCCGGAACACATTGAACGTTATCCGCATCAGTTTTCTGGTGGTCAAAGACAGCGTGTTGGAATTGCCCGTGCCCTTATAATGAATCCAAAACTTGTTATAGCCGACGAATGTATTTCTGCTCTTGATGTTTCTATTCAGGCGCAGGTTGTTAATATGATGAAAGACATTCAGGAAGAAACTGGCTGTGCATATCTTTTTATTGCACACGATTTGAGCATGGTAAAGTATATTTCTGACAGAATTGGAATTCTCCATCTTGGACATTTGCTGGAAACTGGAACTACAGACGAAATTTTCTCTAATCCGATTCATCCTTATACTGTAAGCCTTCTTTCTGCAATTCCTCGTCCAAACCCTGCAATAGAAAAAAATCGTATTGTAGAAGCTTATAACTACAAACGCAGCGGAGTTGATTATTCAAAAGGAAAAGTTCATCTGGTGGAAGGAACTCACAAAGTTCTTGCAACTGATGAAGAATTTCTTAAATGGACTAATTCTAAGCTGGAAATGGACAAAAAAAATTAGAGCTTTGCGACCGACATTTGTTGTCGATAGCAAAGTATAAATTTTTTTGATAAAATTTACGAATGGACTTCGAGGCGGATTACCTTACAAAACAAATTATTGCTTACATTGGCAACAAACGAAAACTTCTTTTTTTGATTTTTAAAGCAATCGAACAGACTGGAATTGAATTAAAAGACGGGTTAAAGTTTGCAGATCTCTTTTGTGGCAGCGGCGTTGTGAGTCGTTTTGCAAAAAGTTTAGGCTTTGAAGTTTTTTGTAATGACTGGGAATCCTACGCAGCGGTTATTGCAGAAGGTTTTGTAAAAACTGACCGCAGCGACATAGAAAAAATTTTTGGTTCTAAAAAAGAATTTTTGTCTTTGCTGGAAAAAATAAATTCATTAAAAGAACCAGAAGAAGACGAGCAGTATATTGCAAAATTCTATGCACCACATTCTGATGATATTTTAAAGGCTGATTACACAAAGGAACGCCTTTTTTATACAAGGCAGAACGCACTTTCTATTGATAAAATCCGCAACTATATCGAAAAAGAATTTCCTGCAAATTCAAGTTCGCAGTTAAAAAGACAGGCATTTTCGATTTTAACGGCAAATCTTTTGTACGAAGCGGCAACTCACACAAACACAAATGGTGTTTTTAAGGCTTTTCATAAAGAATTTGGCGGACACGGAAAAGACGCGCTCAAAAGAATTCTTTCGCCGATTCAACTTAATGAACTTGTTTTGATAGATTCAAAGGCGCCGGTTCACGTTTTTAACGAAGATGCAAATAAACTTGTAAAAACTTTGCCAGAAATGGATTTTGTTTATCTTGATCCGCCGTACAATCAGCATCAGTACGGAAGCAACTATCATATTTTAAATACGATTGTGCGATGGGACAAAATTCCTGAGCCGCTTGAATTAAACGAAAGTGGAATTTTAAAAAATAAAGCAGGAATTCGAAGCGACTGGATTAACACTCGTTCGGCATATTGTTATAAACAGCCGGCGATTGTTGCTTTTGAAGAATTGATAAAAAACATAAAAGCTCATTTTATTTTTATAAGTTACAGTTCCGACGGAATTATTCCCTTTGACGAAATGAAACGTATTTGCCTTTCTAAAGGTTATGTTTCGATTGTAACAAGCACTTATACAACCTACCGTGGCGGAAAACAGAGCAACTGTCGTGTAAATTCTGATATTGAATTTATTCTCGTAATTGATACAAAAAAAAGCGCAAAAGAAGACTGCGAAGAAAAAATTGACAGAATTGTTCTCGAAAAAAAGATTTTAATGACATTAAAACGTCGTTTTTGTTCCTGCAGAATAGAAGAAAATTTTAAAATTGAAGATGAATTTGCTGTTTTGCCTTTAGATTCAAAAAAGGCTAGAAAAATTCAATTTTTAAATACGGATAATTTTTTATTGAATTTGAATGAAAGTCTCGAAGATTATTCAAATTCAGAACTTGAAAAAACACTTGTCGTTCTCGAAAAATGTTTATGTCAGACAAAGCAGGAAGAACTTTTTGAATTATTCAAACTTTGTAAAAATCATGCAGCTGGCGAAAAAAAATATGCCCGTGCAATTCCTCCGACATTAAAGAAACTTGCACAAAAAAAATATAAAGAAACTTTTTACGAAATGTTTAACTATATTCAATCGTTAAAAAATGTCCGCCCCGATTTATTTGTGCTTATTGAAAACAAATTGAATGAAATAAAAACTCTGGCTGAAATTCGATTTAATACATAATGTATGATAAAATATTTTTAAAATGTATACGAATCCGATTATTTTATGCGACTATTCAGATCCAGATGTAATTCGCGCTGGTGATGAATATTTTATGGTTGCCTCGAGTTTTAATTTTACTCCAGGGTTGCCGATTCTTGCTTCTAAAAATCTTGTAAATTGGAAACTTGTAAATTACGCTGCAGAAAATATTCCAGTTGCCCGCTATTGTTTTCCTCAGAATGCTCAGGGAATTTGGGCTCCTTCTTTTTCGTATCATAATGGAATTTATTACATTGTTGTTGCCTTTCCTGACGAAGGAATTTTTATTTCTGAAACAGACAATATTCTGGGGGACTGGTCTCCGCTCAGATTGATTTACGAAGCAAGAGGATTTATTGATCCTTTTCTATTTTGGGATAATGACGGGCAGGCATATATAATTCACGCTTATGCAAAAAGCCGTTGTGGTTTTAACAGCAAACTTGGTTTATTAAAATACGATTATGAACGCAGTTTTTGCGAAGACAACGACATAATAATTTTTGACGGAACCGAAACTCAACCGACAATCGAAGGCCCAAAAGTTTATAAACGCCATGGATATTATTATATTTTTGCTCCTGCTGGTGGAGTAACAGACGGCTGGCAGACAGTTTTACGTTCAAATTCAATTTATGGTCCCTGGGAAGAAAGAAAAGTTTTGGAAGAAGGAAAGTCAGAAATAAATGGACCACATCAGGGAGCGCTTGTACAAACTCCTGCCGGCAAAAGCTGGTTTATTCATTTTCAGGAACGAGGAATTTTCGGGCGCATTGTTCATCTTGAGCCTGTGCGCTGGAGTAATGACTGGCCGCTTATGGGAACTTCCGTTAAAACAGGTGTTTTTCCTGGCAATCCTGTTAAAAGATTTCGTTCTCCTAAATTTTTATTTGGAAGAAATTATTATAAAATTCCTGCCCGGCAGGTAAAAGCTTTTGAAGGCGCAGATCTTAACTGGCAATGGAGCGGAAACCACAACGAAAAATTTGCCGATTTGGGTAAAAAATCATCTAAAGACAGCGAAACTTTTAGATTGAATACGCTTTGCGTTTCCGATCATTTTTATAATGGATTTCCGATTTTGTGGAATTCCAGCAATGTTTTGACTCAGAAAATTCAATATGAAAATTTTTATTTTAAGGCAGTTTTAAATTTAAAAGATATGCCGGTTGGCGGACGTACAGGAATGATTTTCCTAGGCGATGAATATGCTTCTATTGCCGTAGAAAAAACTGAATATGGATTTGATTTTGTTTATTTAAGGTCAAAAAATAATAATTTGTCGGACGAAACCCGCGACGAAACAGAAATTTTTAGAACGCAGATGCAATTAGATTCTGACCGGCAGCCTGTAAAAATGCGCATGGATTTTATTTCGTTTAGTGAATATTCTGCTGCAGTTCAATTTAGCATAAAAGCTACTAACCTTTGCAAAAAAACTTTTTCCTGGAAAAGTGAATATTTTAGTGCTGAAAATGCACACTGGGTTGGCGGCCGTTTTGGGCTTTATGCAATCGCTAAAAAAAATATTGACGCTAAAGGCAGCGTTTTATTTACAAAGGTAAGAATCCGGCATTAGAAATAAGCAGAACAAATAACTAAACTAACTATCGACAGGTAGTTTATAATTCCAGTTGTGTTTTGGATAGCGGCCTTTCATTTCTTTGCAAATTTCAATCCAGGCGCCAGTCCAGAAATTTGAAAGATTATCTGTAATTTGTAATGGACGGCGGGATGGCGAAAGTAATTTTAATAAAACCGGAACACCAAGAATTTGCGGCGTAGAAAAACAGCCAAAGATTTGTTGAATGATTATTTCAAGAACAGGCTCAATATTAAGCGAACGAACGTTAGTTACAAAATCATCAAGTGAAATATTACCTGAATTTAAGCGGTTTTCGTAGGTAATTTTTGCTTTTTTTCCATTTTCTAAAATCAAAAACACTGGAACTTCTGAGTCAATTTTGCTTCCTTCAAGAAAATAATAAAGAGCATTAAAAACAGTTTCTTCGTCAATTTTGCCAGAAGTAATAAAAGGCAAAAGCCATTCTTCTAGAACATTTTTTAAGTTTTCTATTTTTTCAAAAAGAGTTGAATCGGCGTGGTTTGCATAAAACTGTGCTCTGTACAAAAAATTCATAATTTTGGGGTTTGCAGGAATTTTTTTAAATCCGCTGTGTTTTATTTCGTTGCAGAGTGCTTTTCCAAAATCTTCCTGTGTAGAAGGAATTTTTACAGTTTTTAAAATAATTTCTCCAAATCCTGTAATTTTAAGTTTGTTGAGTCTGCTGGAATTTTCTTCAAATTCTACAATTTCTTTTACCGTAGAATGATTTTTTAGCCATTGTTCAATTTCTGTAAATTCAACTTTTTCGTAAGCGTAAATTTTTGCAAGAGCATTGAGTGCATTTACTTCTGTTGCAACAATCCATTCCGGGCACGACTGAAAACCTGATTCAATAAAAGCTTTGTGCCCCGACGGCAGCTGATAAATTGTGCGGTTTGTAAAAAGTTCATTTTGTTCACTTTGAGGAAGCTTTTTTGCAAGCCTGTCGGAAAATCCTGCAAGCAAAAGTTCTGCATTTGAATATTGTTTTTTTTGAGAAAAACTGCATTTTTCAAGCCGTTTTAAGAGATTTTGGGTTAATAAATTTTTTTGTTTTTCGCCTAGATTTTTGTATTGACCAGATTTTAAAACAAAATCAATTCCCTGTGGAACATGTTCACTTTGTTTTGAATACAAAAGTGCGCAGGCAAGACGGACATCAATGCCAAGACTAAGTGCGTATTTGCCGTATTGTGTAATTTTTTGATCTTTTAAAAGGGCGGAATCTGTTAAAAGTTTTATGTTTGAATTCCAGGCAGAAGCGGACGGACAATCGAGCCATTCAAACGAATCTAAGTTTACAGAGCCCCATTGTGCACATTCAAGAACAAGGTTTGCAAGATTACAACGTAAAATTTCTGGGGAAAGTTCTTTTTTTAATGGTTCAAATTGATTCCAAAGTCTTACACATTTGCCACTCATTAAACGTCCGGCGCGACCCGCTCTTTGATCTGCGCTGAACTGATTTATTTTTTCTGTTGAAAGAGTTTCCATTCCGAGCGCAACGTTCATTTTATTAACACGAACAAGACCGCTGTCTATAACTGTTGTAACTCCCGGAACTGTAAGAGAAGTTTCTGCAATTGCCGACGAAAGAATTATTCTGCGTGGCGAAGAATTTAAAACCGGAGAAAGAATTTTTTTCTGTTCGTTCAATGGAATTGAAGAATGTAAAACACAGATTTCGGCTTTGTCTGGCGGAATACAGTTTTCGAGTTCTGTTTTTGCTTTTGAAATTTCGTATATTCCAGGAAGAAAAACCAAAATTGAATCTGTTCTGTAATTTGTTTGTGCTACCGAACGTTCGTTTTGAACCGGCGTTTTTTCAATCTCATCAAATTCTTCTAAAACTGCATTTTTTACAGAAATTTTGTCTTTATAAACGATTTTTACAGGAAACTGTCTGCCAGGAATCGTTAAAACTGGAGCTGCTGGTGTGGCTAAATATTCCGCAATTTTTTTTGAATCCATTGTTGCAGACATTACAACTACAAAAAGGTCGTTTCTGACGGCCATTGTTTCTTTTAAAAATGCAAGGGCAAGGTCGGAATGTACCGAGCGTTCATGAAATTCATCTAAAATTATGACATTTACACCTTCGAGTAAAGGATCGTTTTGCAGGCGGCGTGTTAAAATTGCTTCTGTAATAATTTCTAAACGTGTGTTTGCAGAAGTTTTACTTTCGAGGCTGAGTGTATAGCCGGCAGTGTTTCCAGTTTGTTCACAGAGTAAATCTGAAATTCTATTTGCAAGAGCAACCGTTGCAAGCCGGCGCGGTTCAAGCATTAAGATTTTTCCACTGAATTTTTTTAACAGTGCAACTGGAACTGCCGTAGATTTTCCTGCTGCTGTTTCTGCCGTTAAAACAAGAAATCTTGAAGGTGAATTTTCCAGGGTTTCGCAAATTGTATTTAAAAACGGTGCAATCGGAAGATTTTGTAAATTTTCAAACATTTTTTATTATCGTTAATTTTTAAGCTGAACTAAATAATTCCTGCGTCTTTTAAAAGTTCAATCGTATAAGGATGCTCAGGATTTGCAATAAGTTCGTCCGTGGGTTTTTCTTCAACAATCTGACCTTTGTACATTACGCCAATTCTATTTGCCATGTATGCAACAACGTGCAGATTATGACTTATAAACAGATATGTCAGATTCATTGATTTTTGCATTTTTTTTAAAAGATTTAAAATCTGTGCCTGGATTAAAACATCTAGTGAACTTACGCTTTCGTCGCAGATAACAAATTTTGGATTTAAAATCATTGCGCTGGCAATTGCAACACGCTGTCTTTGTCCTCCAGAAAGTTCGTCCGGATATTTTTCTATGGAATCTGCTGGCAAGCCAATGTAATTTATCATTTGTTTTACGAGATTTAATCTTGCTTCTTTGTCTTTTACAAGTTTATGAATTTTTAAAGGTTCTTCGATTATTGATTTTATTTTTTTTGTTGGATTAAGCGAAGAATACGGATCCTGAAAAATTATCTGGCAGTTGCGGTGAAAATCCTTTAAGTCTTTTGAAGACAACGCAACTTTTTTTGAATTTTTATGATTTTCTGTAAACAAAGGTTTTCCGTCAAAAATAACTTCTCCAGAATCAGGCGAAAGAAGCGTACAGATTATGTTGCTCAAAGTTGATTTTCCGCAGCCTGATTCTCCTACAAGCCCGTAACATTCTCCACGGTTTATCGAAAGATTTACGCCGTTTACAGCACCAAAAATTCCATTTTTTACGACAAAAGTTTTATGGAGATTTTTTATCTGAAGAATTTTTGAATTTTCGTTTTCCATTTTAAAATTCTCCATTAAAAACAGGAATTTCCTGATTGCGTTTTTTTGCATCTGGAATTGAATTTATAAGAGCCTTTGTATAAGGATGTTGTGGAGAAAGCAGAATCTGTTCTGTTAAACCTTCTTCAACAATTTGTCCTTTGTACATTATGTAAATGCGGGAACACAGTTTTTTTACTACAGAAAAATCGTGAGTTATCATCAGCAGAGAAGTATTAAAATTTTCTTTTAGACTTTTAATCAATTCAAGAATTTTATTTTGAGTAGAAACGTCGAGGGCCGTTGTCGGTTCGTCGGCAATTAAAAGTTCCGGGTCTGTCATTAATGCGCTTGCAATCATTATTCGCTGTCTCATTCCGCCAGAAAGTTCGTGGGGATAAGAATTAAAAATGCGTTCTGTGTTTTCGAGGCCTACAAGTTTTGCAATTTTTAATGCTTTTTCGTGTGCCTGAATTTTTGACATTCCTTTTATTCTTGCGGATTCTTCAATTTGTTTGCCTGCTTTTATGAGCGGATTAAGACTTGTCATTGGTTCCTGAAAAATAATTGATTTGTTTTTTCCAGAAAATTCAATTCTGCCGCTTTCTGTTTTTGCGTTTTCGGGCAAAAGATTCATTATACTGAGAGATGTTATTGTTTTTCCTGAACCGGATTCTCCGACAAGAGCAACAAATTCTCCAGGAAAAATCTTTAAATTTAAGTTTTTTACTGCAAAAAACTTTGAATCTTTATCATTGTTTGAGTGTTTTTTGAATGAAATTGAAAGATTTTCGATATTTAAAAGTGGTTCCATTTTTAAGCCTTTATTTTTGAAATTCCGTCTCCCATTAAATTTAAGCCAAAAACAAGGAGAATTAAAAAAAACAGCGGAAAAATAATTCCAAGCGGATTTAAAAAAATTGAACTTTGAGCATCGTTTAACATTCGTCCAAAACTTGGCAAAGGCGGGCGGACTCCAAGTCCAAGATAACTTAAACCAGATTCATTTAAAATTGCCATAGAAAAATTCAATGTTGCGGTGATGCAAAGGTCGCTTACAAGATTTGGAAGAATATGCAGATACATGATTCTAAAGTTTCCTGCGCCACGGACACGGGCTGCCTGCACAAAAACTGAATTTTTATATTTAATGAATCCCGAACGCGTAATTCTTGTAAAATGCGGAATACTCATAATTGTAAGTGCAAGAATCGTAATTTTTAATTCCGGCTTAAAAACTGCAACAAGCATAAGCGCAAGAAGAATTCCAGGAAAAGCCATTTGCGTGCTTATGAGTTTCATTATAATTACGTCAAAAATTCCACCAAAATATCCGGAAATTGAACCAAGAATAATTCCAATAAACATTCCGCAGAGCATTACAATTAAACCAATAAAAACAGAAAGTCTTGTTCCTACCATAATGCGGCTTAAAGTGTCGCGGCCAAGGTTGTCGGTTCCTAAAAGATGTTTAAAACCCGGTGCTGAAAATTTGGAAGCGGCATCTGTTAAATTTGGATCGTACGGAAGATGAATCATTCCAGCAATCATTAAAAGAATAACGAAGCTGAACATGCAGAAACCGGTTAAAAATGTTTTATTGGAGAATAATTTTTTTATCATTTTTTTATAAAAAACCTTCTGGCTGCTTTTGGTCTTATTCTGATTCGCGGATCAATCACTGAATACAGAATATCTACAAGAAAATTAACAGAAAGTGTCATTGTTGCCAGATAAATTGAAAGTCCCTGCAAAAGTGGAAAATCTCTTGAATAAATTGAATTTGTAATAAGTTTTCCGATTCCAGGTAAAGAAAAAACATTTTCGATAATTATACTTCCGCCAAAAATTCCAGTTGTAATCATGCCGAGCATTGTTAATGACGGAAGAAGTGCATTTCTTAAAACGTGGCGGGCAATAATCTGTCGTTCGTTTAATCCTTTGCTTTTGGCTGTGCGGACATAATCCTGGGAAAGTTCATTTTGAATACTGTTTTTTATGTAGCGTCCAAGAATTGAAGAAGAACCAAGTGCAATAGAAAGCGATGGAAGAATTAAACTTGAAAAATCATTAAATCCTACGGATGGAAGAGCTTTTAATGTAACTGCAAAAATTAGAATCAGGATTAAGGCAGTACAAAATGAAGGCACAGAAACCCAGATTTGATTTAGCGTAGAAAAGAATTGCCAGAATTTTTTCTTTCTGTTTACTGCAAAAAGAATTCCAAAAAAAAGACCAAGAACAATCGTAAAAATCAAAGAAACGGCAGAAAGACAGGCCGTACTTTTTAAGGCTTTAGAAATTAAGGATTTTACTGGCCGGTTGTATTTGTAGGAAATGCCAAAATCGCCGTGGGACGCATTTTTTAGCCAGGTAAAATAGCGTTGAACGGGATTCTGGTCTAATCCTAACTGTTTTTCTAAAGATTCAATCTGTGCCGGATCTGCGTCTGCGCCTAAAATTGCAACAGCCGGATTTCCAGGCAAAAGATTGAATGTAAAAAAAGTTACTAGCGTTACTAAAAAAAGAGTTGTAAAAAAATCTAAAATCTTTTTTATGTAGTAATTCATTGCTTTATTTATTCTGTAAAATAAAGTTTCGAAACATCATAAAAGAATGTTGGATACGGAGTGTAGCCGGCAATGTTTTTCGTTGTTACAACGTTCTGGTTTGTATCAAAAAGATAAACGGCAGGACAATTATATGTAAGAATTTCCTGGCATTTTTTATAAAGGTCAGCGCGTTGTTTCAGATCAACTGTTGTTTTCCCTTTTTCGTAAGTTGAATCAAATTCAGCATTAGAAAAGTTAAAGAAATTGCTTCTGTCGGTAGAATAATAATGCTTAAAGAAATCGCTTGGTTCGAGTTTTCCTACAAAGTCGATTATTGTTGCCTGGTGATCGTGTTTTAAATAAACTTTGTCGAGCCAGGTTGTCCATTCAATTGGAATAATCTGGCAGTCAATGTTCAGCGGTTTGAGCATATTTGAAATTATTTCTACAATTTCGATTCTTGAAGCAATGTTAGAAGGAACTGTAATTGCAAGTTTAAAGCCGTCTTTGTAATTTGACTGAGCCATATATTCTTTTGCTTTTTCAAGATTGTAAGGATAAACATCAGAAAGTTTGTCGTTGTAAAATTCTTTCATAACCGGACTAAAGTGTGAATAAACTTCTGTCGCGTCTCCGTCAAAAACTGCATTCATTATTTCTTTTTTGTCGATTGCGCAGGTTATTGCTCTGCGTACGTTAATGTCAGAAAGTGGCGGATAGGCAGTATTCAATCCAAATTCGTAAACTGTGTTTTGTGGAAATGAAATAACATTGAATTTGTCTTTGAGCATTTTTGCTTTGTTGCCGACAATTCTCTGTACAATATCAATCTGCCCGGATTGAAGGGCAGAAATAAGTGCATTTTCGTCCGACATAATAATAAATTCAACATTCTTAATTTTACCGGCACGTTCTTTGTCGTAATAATCTTTGTTTAATTCCAGAACAACTTTTTCGCCCAAAGAATATGAAACAAATTTGTATGGACCTGTTCCATTTGGTTTTGTTTCGTTTTCTTCATAGTCTTTTTGTAAAATCGGGTTTGTTGCAAGTAAAGTTAAAAAAGCACCCGAAGTTTTATTTAATTCAACTACAAGAGTGTTTGGCGAAGTAGAATAAACATTTTTTACAACAGAAAATACGCTTGAATGTGCCTGTAAACCGTCTAAACCGGCAAGATTTTTTAATGTATAAACGCAGTCGTCTGCTGTAAAATCTTTGCCATTGTGGAATTTTACTCCATGGCGAAGCTTAAAAGTGTAGGTAAGGTTGTCGTCTGAAATTTTATAGCTTTCGGCAAGAGCAGGGTAAATAGAACCATTGCTGTCGAATTTAAAAAGACCTTCATAAATGTTAAGCCACACTGCTTTTGTGTCTGCTGCTGCGGATTTCCACGGGAAAAAACTGTCTGGTTCTGTAAAAATATTTATGCGTACAGTGTCAGTGTTTTTTTTGTTTGTGCAAGAAGAAAAAGAAAAAGCAAAGGCAAATGCACAAAGTACCGTTGCAACGAATTTCACTGATTTTTTCATTGATTTAATTCCTGTAAAAAGATTGTGAGATTTTTGTTGTGAAAGATTCTTAAAAAATGAGAATTCTAGTTTTTGTTTAATTCCAGTGCTTTTTTTACGCCTAAAAGCGTAAGTTCTGGAATAACTTTGTCAAAAAGTTTGTATTCTTCAAAGATTTTTGAAAAACCGCCAGTGCCGACAATATAAACTTTTTCTGTTCCAAAAACTTCGTTACTCATGAGAGCACAAATTTCTTTTATTGCGCCTGCAGTGCCAAAATAACTTCCTGCCTGAATTGCAGAAATTGTATCTGTGCCACAGGATTTTTCAGTTTTTACGATTTCAACATGTGGAAGTTTTGAAGTTTTCATTGCTAAAGCTTCGGCAGAAATTTTTAAACCTGGAAGAATTGCACCGCCAAAATATTCACGGTTTTTAGAAACAGCGTGAATTGTCGTTGCAGTTCCTAAATCTACAATAATCAGGTTTTTTCCTGGTTCAAGGGCAAGTGCGCCAATTGAATCTGCAATTAAATCTGCACCAACTGATTTCTGGTTTTGAATTTTAATTTTAAGGCCGGTTTTTATTCCAGCCTGAATAAAGAGAGGTTCAATTCTAAAGTATTTTAGAATTCCATTGGAAAGTGAATAATTGATTTGTGGAACAACAGAGCAGATTCCAATTTCTGTGATTTTTGCAGGATCAATGTTGTTTTCCCGCAGAACTGTGCGAAGGAAGATTCCGAGTTCATCCGAAGAAGAATTCTGATGTGTTATCTGCCGGAATTGAAGAATAAGTTCTTCTCCGTCAAATACTCCACCCGTAATGTTAGAATTTCCTACATCAATTGTTAGAGTCATAGTACCTGTCCTTTAGATCAAGTCTACCAGGCTTGCGCCATTTTAAAGATGTAAATAAAAAGTTACTGCTGTCAACGACAGTCAATACGATTAAGTAAAATACAACTTTGACAGAAAAAAGAAAAGGGGCGGATTTTTTCGTTTGTGCAAAGTGCTAAAAATGTGTTTTTTTGCCCTCAAACTGTAATTACTATATAATTGAATTATGAAAATCGTAATTGTTGGTGCCGGTTTTACTGGAATTCAACTTGCAAAAAGACTTATAAACGGAAAAAACGATGTTGTTTTAATTGATAACAGCGACGAAGTTGTGCGTCATGCTTCAAATACTCTCGACTGCAATGTAATTAAAGCAGAAGGTAACAATCTTGAAGTTCTTGAACAGGCAGGAATAAAAAATGCAGATGCCCTTGTCTGTGTTACTTCAAATGACGAAATCAATATGATTACCTGTTCGTTAGTTGATGTCGTTTATCCGGATGTATTAAAAATTGCCAGAGTCAGAAATTACGCTTATTACGTTGATACAACTTCAGTAGAAAAAAGAACAAACAGCCGTCCGTTGTATGGAATCGATTATATGATTCATCCGGACGTAGAAGCCGCAGAAGCAATTGCAAATGCTGCAAACCACGGCGCAATTACAGACATTATGCCATTTGGCGAAAATTACGCCCTAATTCGTGTGTGCGTTGAAAAACACAGTAAACTTGAAAATCAAAAACTCATAAATGTGCGCAAATTAACAGAAATTCCGGTTCTGGTGGCTTATGTCGAAAATAACGGACAAACTTCGCTGCCAAGTGGCGAAACAGAAATCTGTGCAGGCGACTGTCTTGGCGTTCTTTTGTTAAAAAAAGATATTCCTGAATTTTTAAAATTGTGTGGTTCAAAAGTAAAGGAAATTAAAAAGATCGCAATTATTGGTGCTGGAAGAATTGGAACAATCGTTGCAGAAAAATTAATAGAACAAAAATCAAATTTTTTAATGCGTCTTTTAAAACGTAAAGAAAATACTTTGCAGGAATTCTGCATAATTGACAGTGACGAAAAAAATGCAAAAGAAGCGGGTGAAAAATTCAGCAGAGTAAAAGTTTTTTGTGCCGACGCAACTGACGAAAATTTTATAAACGAAGAAGGAATTAATACTTACGATCTTGTAATCTGCACAACTCCAAATCATGAATTAAACATTGTTATGGCAGCTTATTTTGAATCTTTGGGAATAAAAAACAGCATTGCGCTTGTTCAAAATAATGCTTTTGGCGAAATTGCCCGCAAAATTGGAATTGAAGTTGCTGTTCCAATCAGAGATACAGTTGTAGATTCAATCATGAGCCATTTAAAAGGTAAGGCTGTAACTGGATTGCATACTGTAAATGACGGTTCTCTCGAAATTATGGAAATTCAAATTGACGAAAAAAGTTCTGTAAATGGAAAAACTTTACGCGAAATTGCAGAAAACGGAAAATTCCTTGTAATGATGATGCAAAAATCATCCTCAGACGAATATTTTATTCCAGTTGGAAACACAAAAATTGAATCTGGCGATGAAGTTGTTTTAATAAATGTTGTTGCCGAAAATCAACATGTTTTACAAAAATTCGGCACGGAACAGTAAATGATAAACACTCAGAAAATCTGGAGCTTTGTCCGTATATTTTTTATTATTCTTGGAATTATTGGAGCAAGTTTTTTATTGCCGATTTTAACTGCGCTTGCGCTTGGAGAATACGAAGCAGTTTTACCTTTTTTAATTCCAATGATTTGTTCGCTTTGTTCTGGATTTTTTTTCTATTTTGCCGGACGAAAATCAACCTTAAATCTTGGAATTCGCGGAGTTTTTGCGTTTGTAAGTTTTGCCTGGATTACAATCAGTTTTTTTGGCGCAGTTCCTTTGTATGCTGGAGGATGGATTAAAAATTTTACAGATGCTTTTTTTGAAGCTGTAAGTGGATTTAGTACAACTGGAGCTACAATTCTAAAAGATGTAGAAAGTCTTCCTCAAAGTGTAAATTTGTGGCGATTA
This sequence comes from Parabacteroides distasonis, assembly GCA_963659855.1. Taxonomy (GTDB): domain Bacteria; phylum Spirochaetota; class Spirochaetia; order Treponematales; family Treponemataceae; genus Treponema_D. Next base: position 32,958 of record CAVKVK010000002.1, read on the forward strand.
GAAATGCATTGGCTTGGAGGAATGGGAATAATCGCCCTTACAACGGCTGTTCTTCCGCTGCTTGGTATTGGAGGATTCCAGCTTGTAAAGGCTGAATCTACAGGACCGGAAAAAGGCAAGATTACTCCAAAAATGGCAAATACAGCAAAGGCTTTTTGGGCAATTTATTTTGTGCTTACGATTTTGCAGACAATTCTGCTTAAAATTTGTGGAATGTCTTTTACAGATGCTTTGGCACATGCTTTTTCGACGCTCGGAACTGGCGGATTTAGTACAAAAAATGCGAGTATAGCCGCTTTTAATTCAACTGCAATCGAAATTATTTGTACTGTTTTTATGTTTTTGAGTTCTGTAAATTTTAGTCTTTATTTTTATTTAATTACAAAAAAATTCAACGAAATAAAAAACAACAGTGAATTTAAGGCTTTTGCAGGAATTTTTGTTTTTGTAGTAATTGCTCTTTCTTTAACGCTTGTAAAATATTACGGTGGATTTTTTAAGGCATTAAGATTTGCGAGTTTTCAGGTTGCTTCAATTATGAGCACGACGGGATTTTCTAGCGCAGATTTTTTAAAGTGGCCGTCTGTTTCTCAGTTTTTTATTTTTTTATTGTTTTTTATTGGCGGATGTTCTGGTTCAACTGCCGGTGGATTTAAAGTTGTCCGCTGGATGATTCTTGCAAAAAGAGCGCGTACTCAAATGCTGGAAATGTTGCATCCTCATGGAGTTTTTTCTGTAAGGGTGAATGGTTCAGCTGGAAGAGATGACCTTGTTTTAAACATTGCATCCTTTGTTTTTGTTTATTTTGTCCTTGTTTTTGCTTCTACATTTGCAGGAACTCTTGGCGGACTTGGACTTTTTGAATCTTTTACGGCTGGTTTAAGTTTATTAGGAAACATTGGACCGGCTTTTGGACTTTTTAGTGATTATGGCTGGATTTGTGGTGGATTAAAATGGTTTTATTGTTTTTTAATGATTGCCGGTCGTCTTGAACTTTATAATCTTGTAATTTTGTTTACAAAAGAATTCTGGAAAAAGTAGAAAATTAAGGAAAGGTAAATTCAATTGAATTCAACATTTTTGCAAAGTAAGACTGTAAATTATTTTTTAACTCTTGTTGTTATTTTTATCTGGGGAATTACATTTGTAAGTACAAAATATCTTTTGCGTTCTTTTTCGGCATTTGAAATTCTTGTAATCCGCTTTGTAATGGCGTATTTTATGCTTTTTTTTATGAAACCAGGAAAACTTCATCTTTCCAAAAAAAGTGATGAATTATGGTTTTTGCTTGCCGGAGCGAGCGGAGTAAGCGTTTATCAATTTATGGAAAATATCGCCATTAGTTATACATTGCCTGCAAATGTAAGCATTATTGTTTCTATTTGTCCAATGTTTACGGCAATTGTTACACAGATTTTTTTTAAAGAAAGGAATTTGAATTTTCTTTTTATTACCGGATTTTTTATTTCTATTGCTGGAGTTGCACTGGTAACATTCAACGGAACAGTTGTTTTTCATTTGAGCCCAAAAGGAGATTTCCTTGCACTTGGAGCCGCAGTTTGCTGGGCATTTTATTCACTGAGTGTTACAAAAATTGCTTCGTTTAATTTAAATCCGGTTCATTCAACAAGGCGGCAGTTTTTCTGGGCCCTGGTTTGTATGGTTCCAATTGCTGTTTCTGGACTTTTGAATGGAAATTCTTTAGATTTTGCAAAAATTGAATTATCTCCTTCGTTAAATGCTGAACGCTGGAGTGACATTTATAACTGGTTAAATCTTGCATTTTTGGGAATTGGAGCAAGTGCCTTTGCCTTTGTTCTGTGGAATTTTGTCTGTAAAAATTTAGGAACTGTAAAAGTAACGGTTTTTATTTATTTGAGCCCGCTGGTTACGATTGTTTTCAGTTTTATTTTTCTTGGAGACAAAATTACTTTGATGGGAACTTTTGGCGCTGTTTTAACACTGATCGGACTGATTTTTTCCGAAAAAAGTAAAAAGTTAAATTTGAATAAAGAAAAAGCAAAGATAGAACAGAAATAGAAAAAACTAACGATAGTTATTTTAGATTGAATATCGAGTTTTTTTGCACACGGTGGTTGAGCTCCGTCGAAACCACCAGGAAGGCATTTTCTTTATAAAGGTTCCCGGTGAAAGGCTATTTGAATGTTTTTTGTTGGGAAAATGCGTTTTTTTTTGTTTAACATGTCAAATAGCCGTAGCCGAGGTTCTGACCAAAACGCACATTGAGCTTGACTCAACCGTGCGGATTTGGACAGGTTCTCGGTGAAAGGCTATTTGAATTTAAAAAATTCAGGCTGTTTATAGCAAATACAACTGTGAATCTTTAAAGCTTTTCTGTTTTGCTGGTTTTACTAAATCGCCAGGCATTGCTTCTCCAATCAAAAAAGAAGAATCAGGATTGTGCATACCGTAATTTTTGTGAACAGTTTTTTCGTCGTAATTTGCGTAGCAGTATTTGCAAAGGTGCGGACACGAGTTGTAATGTGCAATATCTCGCATTGGAAGGCAGTCGCAGTGTTTTCTGAGGTTCTGAACTCCGTATTTTAACAAACGTTCGTTAGTAATGTTTTCTATAAGCTCTTTAGAAATACATTCGCCTTTTTTTACTCCGTATGGAGAAAGGTCAAGTTTTTCCGCACAGGATTCAATTTTTAAGTTAAAACTCAATGCAATCCGCGAAAAGCTGCCCGCAATGAATTTCTGGTCGGCTTCGCTAACTTCTTTTAATTCTGGAAAATTCTTTTTTGTTTTTGAATATAAATCTACAAAACTTATTATGCAGCGGTCTGTATAAGGCGAAAGCTGTCCGCACATTTTTTTAAATTCGCGGATGTGGGTTGCGACTGTGTATTTTGAATCGATCAAAACAGGATCGTATCGCCAGCAGATTCTTTCTTTTCCGATTTTTTTGGAAAGTTCAATAAAGGAATTTATTAAATCCTGCTTTTTCGGAACGTTCGGCTCAATGTCGTTGTCGTAAGGCGTAATCGTTACAAAAAAATAAATTCCAAAGTCGCTAAATTCTTCCAGGCGTGGAATTATCGGAGCGGGATTTTTTGTGCAGAAAACAATGCAGTCAACAACCTTCGGGTCAAGGCGGTAGCGGGTAACATTTTGCGGAACATAAGGATTTCTGACATCAACAAAACCGGCGCGGACACGGTTTACAAACCATTCAGAATAAAAAGCCGGAATGTCAGTGCGCCCGGAAGCAAAAAGAATCATAAAAAAGATTATAAAGAAAAACAGTATTTGTGTTAAATCTGCGGAATAAATGGATGTTTAAATAAATTCAGAATGGTTTTTGGAGTGACGGGGAGGAAAGCATAAAAATTTTTAGAAATTTGTCCATTGTTCTTTAGCGGGACATTATAAGTCCCAGATGGTGAATATAATAAAAAGCGAACTGGACAAGGCAGTTAAACTGACTTTAATTCTTATTGGGATCGAAAGAAAATTTAAGGAGATATAGTATGGGATATTTATGTTTCTTGTTTTTTTTAATATCTATTGGGCTCGTTTTATTTTTAGCTTATAAAGCGTTTGTATTCAAAAGACCATTCGAGGAAATTATAGAAGAACTTGAATACAAAGAAGATGCTACAGAAGAAGAGCGTGATATGCTTTTTAAGTATATCTATTGTGTCGGGGAACTTAAAAATCCGTACATTCCGCTTATGATGAATTTTGTAATGTGGACAATCGCTGCTTATAAATTCCCTGAAAATCTGGAGTCAGCCTTTGAGGTACTTTTATTAGAATTTTTGTTAGTATTTCCTATTTCATCTATAGTTACTATATACTGTTGTCATAAAAACATAAAAACTCGTCATAAATATGATATTTATGATGCTGTTTTAGATGCAACTGATATGGGTACTATAGCATCTTGTGTTCACGGTCTTTACTCTGTAGGAAAAAAGGCGGCTGGTTCAATGAAGAATAAACACCATAAAGGTTAATATGGTGTATTTTTCATAAACATTCACAAAACTCTTTACCAATAAAATTTTCAGGATTGTCCCCATCAACTTCAATAAGTTCGTATAACGCATTATCTAAATCATGCATATTGTTGTTAAAAACGGGTATTATCTTTATTTTACAGGTTTTATATTGAACCCAGCCGTCAAACATTACTTCATCAAAAGATTTTACTGAAAAGCATAAAGTATTCTTATTGCATATCTTAACAACACTTTTTAATTTCATTTTTCTTTCCTTAAGTAACCTTCATGGGGGCGTTGCGGGGGTGTCCCCCGCTAGAAGGGGTAGCGCAAGACGCGAACAGTGGCTGGAGCGAGGGGAAGGCTTTCCCCCTTGTTTTTACAATAAAAAGTCCGTCGTACAGACAAATGTTCCGTGCGGCGGACTTTTATTATTTAATGCTAATAAAGCGGTGGCTTTGAAAAACTCTGCCGCCGTTTTTTTATTTTACAATCAGCGTGTTCATTGCTTTTATAAAGTCAACTGGGCTTGAAAGCTCGGCTCCGCTTACTAAAAGCGCCTGGTCAAGCAATACTTCCGAAACGTTTGCAATGTAGGCTTCGTCGGTTGAGCTTTCGAGTGTCTTTACAAGCGGATGGTCTGCGTTTATTTCGAGGATTGGCTTTACTGCCGGGGCGTTCTGTCCCATTGCACGCATCATGCGTTCCATCTGGATTCCCGGATCGTTTTCGTCTACGACGATGCAAGACGGGCTGTCGCTCAGGCGTTTAGAAAGAACTGCGTCTTTTATGCGGTCGCCCAAAGCCTTTTTGATTTTTTCCTGAACCGGCTTGAATGCTTCTTCCTTTTTCTTTGCTTCTTCTTTGTCGATTCCAAGTTCGTCGTCTGAGCCTGCGCGGTTTACGCCTTTAAGCTCGTAGTCCTTGTACTTCATAAGGCTTGGAATAACAATGTCATCGATGTCGTCTGCCATTATAAGAACTTCAAAACCTTTGTTTTTGTATGCTTCAAGTAGCGGGCTTGCACGGAGGTTCTTTTCGTTGTTGCCTGTAATGTAGTAAATTGCCTTCTGCTCCGGCTTCATTCTTGAAACATAGTCTTTAAAGCTTGTCCATTTGCCGTCGCCGTTTCCGCTGTCGTCGGTTGACTTGAATCTTACGATTTCTGCAATTTCTTCGCGGTTTGCGTAGTCTGAATAAAGTCCTTCCTTCATCGGGCGGTTAAAGTTTTCTACAAATTTGTTCCATTTTTCGATTGCTTTCTTTTCGTCTTCTGTCGGATTTTCTGCCTTGCGTGCCTTGTCTGCTTCTTCGCCCATCTTTTTAAATTCGCTCAAAAGCTTTTTTACAGAAGCTGATTTAATGTTGTCTAAGATTCTGTTCTGCTGCAAAATTTCGCGGCTTACGTTCAAAGGCAGGTCTTCTGAATCAATAATTCCGCGAACAAAGCGAAGGTAAGAAGGCAAAAGCTCGCGGTCGTCGTCTGTAATGAACACGCGCTTAACGTAAAGTTTTACGCCGCTCTGGTAGTCCGCCTGATACATATCGAACGGAGCCTGCTGAGGAACATAGAAAAGCGTTGTGTATTCCTGAGTTCCTTCCGCATGTGTGTGAACATAATGCAAAGGATCCTGTCCGTCGTGGCTGATTGTCTTGTAAAAATCGTTGTAGTCTTCTGCCTTAAGCTCAGACTTTGGACGCTTCCACAAAGCAGAAGCAGAGTTTACCTTGTCTACTTTGTTTTCGCTTCCAGTAACGTTGCCTTTGTCGTCGTATTTGTTCTGTGTGTAATGAAGATAAATCGGGAAAGCGATGTGGTCTGAATAACGCTTGATAAGTTCTTCAATCTTCCATCTTGAAGCATAATCCTTGCTGTCGTCGTTCAAAATCATTTCAATTGCAGTTCCGTGCGCGCCTTCGGCGTCAAAACCGAATTTCTTTGCTTCTTCAGAATCTGCTTTGATTTCTTCAATAGAATAAGAATTTGTTCCGTCGCTTGACCATTTATAGATTTTGTCAGTTGCGGCCTTGCGTGTGTAAACATTGATTTGTTTTGCAGCCATAAAAGCCGAATAAAAACCAACGCCAAACTGTCCGATAAGGTTAGATTCTCCGGCGTTCTTTTCGCTTGAAATTTTTTCGATAAAAGCCTTTGTTCCTGAGCGGGCGATTGTTCCGAGGTTGTTGTTCAAATCTTCCTCGTTCATACCAATGCCCGAATCCTGAACAGTAAGAACTTTTGCAACATCGTTAAAACTGATGTCAATTTTTGGCTCTGTCTTAAGATTTTTGTAAGTGTCGTCGCTTACCATAAGATAGTTCAACTTGTCGAGCGCATCCGAAGCGTTCGAAACAATTTCGCGCAGGAAAATGTCCTTGTTTGAATACATTGAATGGATAATCAATTTAAGAAGCTGATTTACTTCTGTCTGGAACTGATATTCTGCCATATTTTTCCTCTGTAAAATTAAAAGTTTTCACTTTTAAAACTAATAAAAAAAAATCCAACCGTATATAAATTTTTATATTTTTTTTGTGAATCTGAAGCCACCGCCAGAATTCTCATTCGCACAGTTTGCTGCCAGTTTTTTCTATATAAAAACATTTTGCAGTCTTTGCCGGCTTTCCACGGCTACGGCGTCTTACGCGCCTTCGGTGCTGCGCACCCGCTACACGCGGCCGTTACAATCCGGGCTAGGTTTTGCCAAAAAAACTAAAAAACTGTGTCAAAAAGTCCCATTTTGTCAGAAAAAATAAAAAATAAAGGAACAAATTTACCCAAAATTCAGCAAAAGTTTTTGCGCACCTGGTCAAAAATAAGCAGTTTTAGGGCTTTATAAAAATTAAACTTTTTTACACAGCTTTTTTAAGTTTTTTACGCGTTTTATATAGAACAATTGGTCAAAATTGGTTCTAAAGACAGCGTTTTATTTTTTGGTTTTGTGGTTTTAAAAGTTGGCACGGTTTTTGCTAGCTGATAAGTGAAACAAAACGAAAGCAAAAAGCTTTCAAAACTTTGGAGGTAACGATATGAACGAATTAGCACTTTTTAACGATTTATTTAACGACTTTGGAGATGAAGGATATTCCTTCCCGACATTCAGCTACAAAAAAATGTTTCAGGCACCAAAGGTTGATGTAAAAGAAGACAAAGAATCTTACACATTGACAATGGATTTGCCTGGCAAAACAGACAAAGATGTAGACATTGAGTTGAATCAGAATGTTTTGACAATTTCTTCTAAGAAAGAAGAATCTAAAGAAGAAAAATCAGACAAGAAAGATGAAACAAAATGGCTCATCCGCGAAAGAACATATGCTTCATTCAAGAGAAGCTTTACTCTTCCAGAAGATGTAAATACTGAAAAACTTGCCGCAAATGTAAAAGACGGTATTTTGACAGTAAGCATGCCAAGAAAACTTCTTGCACAGCCTAAAAAGATTGCAATTACCTGTGCTTAATCTTAAAACAGCTGGAATGTAAATAATTGCAAAAGCATCTGCATTTTGACAAAATCAATTTGCAGGTGCTTTTTTTTTGTGCCTGGAGGAAAAAATGGCAAACGGAATAGAAGATTTACACGAAAAAAATAAAGAAAACGAAAAAAAGAAAATAAAACCGCACGAGTTTACTCAGTGGACAAATTTTCAGGGCAGGGAAGATGCTGAAATGCTCGAAGAAAAATCCAGCGGCTGGAGTGCATTAAAAAGCAGCAAAGGCGATTATGACGCCTGGGAAGATTGATTCTTTGACGTGGCAGGGATTGTAAGGGCGCCGAAGGCGTTCAAAAACGAAGGTTGCTGTCGAGCGAAGGCGCGGCTGCAACCTTCGTTTTTGAATGGAGCGCTCCGGCGCGGAACCCTGAAAAGCCCGGTTTTTGCGCAGCAAAAAGCCACCCGAATAATATTATTGAATGTCATGCCAGATTTGTTCTGGAGTTAAATGATTTTGTTTTAGAACTTCTGTTGCGTTGTAACGATCCAGAAATTCTTTTTTAAATCCAAAATTGTAAACCTGAACCGGCTTTGAACCATAGAAACTCGCGATTTTTTGTCCAAAACCACCGTCGAGAATTCCGTCTTCGAGAGTAATAATTTTTTTGTGGTCTGACATAAGATTTTCTAAAAGTTGTGTGTCCAGACCTGTAAGATAGCGCGGATTTATGAGTGTTGGTTTTTTGCCCGTTTTTGATTCAATAAAATCTGCAAGTTTTTCGCCAGGCTGGAAAAAATCGCCGCATGCAATAATTGCAATTTCGCTTCCTTTTTGTGTAACAAGGAATTTATTGAGTTCAGAATAATCTTTTTGAACTGGAGCCAATGTATGATGTACTCCGTTACATGGCATACGGATTGCAACCGGATGTTCTGTCTGTTCAATTGACCAGTCGAGCATTGCTAAATATTCTTCGGCGTTTGTCGGTGCAAGATAGACGAGTTCCGGAAGGTTTGACATAAGCGGAATATCAAAAATTCCAAGATGTGTAATGTCGCTCATGCCCCAGATGCTTGCTGTGTTTACTAAAAGTGTTGCCGGGCTTTTGTTAATGCACAAATCCTGATTCAACTGATCGTAGGTGCGTTGTATAAAACTTGAATGTGTTCCAAAAACCGGTTTTGTCTTGTTTTTTGCCATTGCGCTTACGAGTGCGATTGAATGTTCTTCGGCAATGCCTGGATCAATAAACTGTTTGCCGGCTTTGTCGCGGTTTGGTTTTGTAAATCCAAAATTTGCAGGAACTGCCGGGCAGACAAAGGCAACTGTTTTATCTTGTGCCATTTTTTTGAGCATAAAATCTGCCGTCATTGAATTGTAATTTTCGCCAGATTGAACAGGGCGTTCTCCCGTCTGGCGGTTGAAAGGGCTTGTCCAATGCCAGACTTCTTTGTTTTCTTCTGCCGGTTTGTAGCCGCAGCCTTTGAGCGTGTTTATGTGAACAACAACCGGATGATCAATATCTTTTACCTTGTTAAATGCCTGGATTAAAGATTGAATATCGTTTCCTTTGTCGACGTAAATGTAATCGAGTCCAAATCCTTTAAAAATATTTACGGGGCACTGACCGTTTGTTTCGCGCAGCTGACGTAAATTTTTGTAAAGTCCACCATGATTTTCTGCAATCGACATATCGTTGTCGTTTACTACTATTATAAAGTTTGTTGTCTGTTCACCGGCAAAGTCTAAACCTTCGAGAGCTTCGCCACCGCTTAAAGAACCGTCGCCAATAACTGCAATTATATTTTCTTTGTCGCCTTTTAGGTCGCGGGCTTTTGCAAGTCCACCTGCCAGGCTTACAGAAGTAGAAGTGTGTCCAACGTTAAAAAAGTCGTGTTCGCTTTCGGCAGGATTTGTGTACCCGCTGATTTTAGAAAACTGAGTTTCGTCAAAAAAACCGTAAGCACGGCCGGTCAGCATTTTGTGCGGATAACATTGATGACTTACGTCAAAAACGATTTTATCAACTGGAGAATTAAAAACATAATGAAGAGCAATTGTTGCTTCTACAAAGCCAAAATTTGGTCCAAAGTGTCCGCCTTTTTTTGTAAGACGGTTAAAAAGTCCTTCGCGGATTTCTGAAGCAAGGGAATTGAGTTCTTGAATATTTAATTTTTTTAAATCTTTTGGACTAAGGATTTTGTCTAAAATCATAATGTGCTCCTGTTTTTGAAAAAGTTTTAACTGTTAACCTATAACGTTTTTGATTCTAATTTGTATTTTAGAATTATATATGACAAAATCTCAATTATTTTGAGAAAAAACAAACAAAATGTCTTTTAATAAAAGATAGAAAATGATAAAAAAAATTCAATTTGAATTTATTATGCATTAAAATTGAAAATCGCGCGATATTGCCAATAAATTTCATTTTGTGTAATATTAAAGCATATTTAATTCTCAGTGGCTCGCAGATTTGGTTCTGGAGCTTTTTTTTTGCCTGCGACGTGTCATAGACTTCATTTTGCAGATGTTTTAGACTTTTTTTATGAATGTTTTGATTCTTCAGCCTCCGGTTATGCAGTTGAATACAGCTTATCCTAGCGGAGCCTACCTTTCTGATTTTTTTAAAAAACAAAACTGCCAGACTAAATGGATTGATCTTAATATTGAACTTTTTTATTCAATTTTTTGTAAAAATGGCGTAAAAAAAATATTTGAACTTGCTCAGGAAAATGCTTTAAAAATTGCTCAAAAAAGCGAATCTTCCGGCGACGAAATTACGGCTTTTAATTTGCGTCGTTATGTTTCTCAAAAGCAATTATGGATTGACTGGATCGAAAAAATTACTGACATTTTGTGTGGACGCGGTTTTGAAAGTGCACATTCTTTTTGTTTTGGTGCACATGTTCCGCGCGGTGCCAGAATGGAAAATTTTTTAAATTCTCTTGATCACGATTTAACGACAGATGATGCCCGCACTCTTGCAAGTTTTGCGCTGGTTGATTTTGCGGATTTTATAAATGTTGCTTTTGATAAAAATTTTAGCCTTGTGCGTTATGCAGAAAGTCTTACAATCAGCGAATCTGTTTTTAGCGAAATTGAAAAAGGTGCAGACAGCCCGATTTTAAAAGAATTTTTTGTTCCTTTGCTGCAGCAAAAAATTGTTCCCCAAATAGAACAAATGCTTGAATCTTCTATAAAGAAGAACGAAAAGCAGATTCTTGTTTGCATAAGTATTCCTTTTCCTGGAGTTTTTGCGGCGGCGTTGTGTGCCGGAAAGTTTTTAAAGCAAAAATACGGCGAAAGGGTTTTTGTAAGTTTTGGCGGTGGTTTTGTAAATACTGAATTAAGGGAAACAAAGGATGCGGAACTTGCAAAATATTGTGATGTAATCAGTTACGACAGAGGTTATGCTTCTTACAAAAAACTTTTAGAAAAGTTCAAAAACGGAACTTTTAATAACAGCGAACCAATTTACAATTTGCGGCAGTTTATAAAAGTAAATGATGAGAATTGTCAGTCTGGCGCTAATGCCGTAAAACTAACAGACGGTAGTTTTGTAAAGATAATTGAACCAGTTGAGCCAGACGCTCAGGAACTTTCTTACGAAACTTTAATGACAAAATCTGTTATTCCGGATTTTACGGATATTGATTTTACCCGCTATCCACGACTGATAGACGACACAAACCCAATGCACAGACTCTGGTCCGACGGTGCCTGGATAAAAGCTTATATGGCGCACGGATGTTACTGGCATAAATGCGCTTTTTGCGACGTTACTCTTGATTATGTTAAAAGTTTTTATTTGACAGATGTTCAAAAACTCTACGAAGGACTTTACCGTCAGTGTAAAGAAAAAAATATCTGGGGAATTCATTTTGTAGACGAAGCCATGCCGCCTGCAGCAATGCTTGCTTTTGCCAGAGAAAACATTGCTCACGGTTCTCCAATAAGCTGGTGGGGAAACATTCGTTTTGAAAAAAACTTTACCCGCGATGTTGCAGATTTTTTGTCTTACGGCGGTTTAATTGGCGTTAGTGCAGGTTTGGAAAGTGCAACTGGCAACGGATTGAACACAATTCACAAAGGAACGGATCTGGAATCAATCGTTGGAGCCTGCTGTGCATTTAAAGAAGCCGGAGTTTTAGTTCACGCTTATATGATTTTTGGCTATTGGTTTGAAACTCCGCAGGATTTAATCAATTCTATGGAAACTTTGCGGCAGTTTTATGCAAACGGACTTTTGGACAGTTGCTTCTGGCACAAATTTGTTTTAACAAGACATTCGCGCGTTTACGATGAATGGAAAAAAGGCGGACATCCTGAATTAAAAGTTATAAAAGAAAAAAATATTCCATTGTTTGCAAAAAATGGACTTCATTTTGAAGGAGAAAATTCTTCAGAAAAATATTCGCAGCCACTTGAATATTCCTTAAACGAATGGATGCACGGACACGGGCTGGAAAAGGCTGTTTTTAAGTGGTTTAGTTTTAATGTTCCAAAGCCAAATGTTGGTTCAGATTTTATCGAAAAAATGATTTTAAAATATGAACAAAGACGGGATTCTCAATTTGCAAAACCTCTTCCTGAGCAGAAAGAAAAAATTGTCTGGCTTGGTGGCGAAAAAATTAAAATAAAAACTAAAAAGGGCGAAAAATTGCGCTGGTTTTATATGGGCGAACAGCAGGAAGCCGACTCAAACGCACCACAAAGTGCATTTCGTGGACGTGGCCTTTGTGTTCTTCCTTAGTTTAAACTTATATGGAAAGAAAGCCCGAGTTCTGTGTTTGAAAAAGTGTAGGAATCGCGATAGAAAAATTTTGAATCTGCATTCAATCCGTTTTTAAAAGCTAAAAAAAGCGTAATTGCAACCGGGCTTGTATCAAAAACTGCTTCTGCGCCGTAATTCAAATAAAAGTATGGTTTTAACGTTTCTGTCTGATTGAATAAAAGCGGAGCAAACGAAAAATAATAATTTTGCCGGATTGCTTTTGAAATTTTTGAATTGTATTCAAGTCCTACAGAAAACGCACTGAATTTAAAAGTGTCCTCTTTTGTTGTTGTAAAGTTTTCTGCATAAGAATAATTGAAGAATGAATAACCGACAAATGGAATAAAAGTTCCGCGATAAAGGCGGACCGATGGCATAAGAAAGTGGGCGTCGACTTCGATACAGCGTAAAAGTTCGCTTAAAGACTGGTCTGCATGGTTAAAATCTGGATTTTCGCTCCAGAAAATAAACTTTTTTTTGGTAAGTCCTAAATTCATCTGGGCGCGCATAAGTGGCATTTTGTCTAAATATGCATGAAAAAGAATTCCATAGAAAAAAAGGGCTTCGGTGGAATTTGAAGAAGAAGTTCCTTCTTTTGACATTAAAAGGTTGTTAAGGTTTTGAAAGCCCATTGTTGTTTCAAAAATCCATTCAATTCCTTCAATTGGCGAAACCTGTGCTACTGCCCTAGGGAAGGCTGGAAAACTGGCTGTGCACAAAAAAACAACGGAGATTATAAATTTTTTTAGAGAACAGTTTTTTTTGAGTGAACGCCACCAGTTAAAAGAATTTAACACATTGCAGATTATAGTGATCCACAAAGAAACTGTCTAATAAGTAATCAAGCAGTGCTGTTTTTACTGGTGGTTTTGACGGGCTCAACCACCGTGGGCATTCAACAGAACGGGGGCAACCACCGGGTGGCCGGCTCAGGCTAGTTCGTAGGTTTCGCCATATTTTACAATCTGAACGTTTTTAAATCCGTTTTCCTGTAAATAGTTTTGCAGAAAGGCCTGGGCGTCTTTTTCTCCGTGAACCAGGAAAATCTTTTTTAGACGGCTTGTGTCGAGTTGCTTAAGCCAGTTTAGAGTTTCTGTGTAGTCGGCGTGTGCAGAAAAAGCGTTGATTGTTTCGACATGGGCGTTTACCTGATACCAGTTGTCCATGATTTTTACCTGTTTTTCGCCGTCGCGGATTCTTCGGCCGAGAGTATTTTCTGCCATGTAGCCTACAATCAGAATTGTGTTTTTTGGATTAGAAATTCCATTTGCAAGATGATGAGTAATGCGTCCAGCTTCGCACATTCCATCTGCAGAAATTATTACCATTGGGCCGGCTTTCTGGTTTAACGCTTTTGATTCGTCTACGCTTGTAATAAAACTGAGCTGGTCAAAGCCAAACGGGTTTTTATGGCGGTCAAGGAATGATTCTTGAATTTCCTGGCTGTAACATTCTGGATGAACCTGAAAAATACTTGTTGCGTTTACTGCCATTGGAGAATCTACATAAATCGGAATTGAAGGAATTTTTCTCTGGTCAACAAGAACGTGCAGATAATAGACAATTTCCTGTGTGCGTTCGATTGCGAACGAAGGAATAATGATTTTTCCCTTGCGGTCAATTGCACGGCGTACAACCTTGCGAAGTTCTTCGAGGGCAATTTCTGTGCCTTCGTGCCGGCGGTTGCCGTATGTACTTTCGAGAAAAATGTAGTCCGGGGCAGGAACTTTTGTGCTAGGATCGCGGATAATTGGTTTTGTGCAGCGGCCTAAGTCGCCAGTGTATAAAATGCGGACTTCGTTTTTGCCGGAAGAATCCTGCGAAGGTTGAATGTCTGTCTGACTGGAGAATTTTCCGGCACGTTTTTCTGCAATTGAAGTTTTCCAGCCAAAAAGTTTGTTCCAGATGTTGATTTTGTCCTGAGAAATTTTTTTAGAAGTTGAATTCTGTCCTTTGATTGTAACAAAAGCAAATGCAGAACCCAAAATATGTCCTGCGTCAAAAAATTCAAGCTGAACGTCCGGGGCAATGTACATGCGGCGGTTGTAGCCCAAAGTTACAATCTGATTTTCTGCCTTAATGCAGTCTTTTTCTGAAAAAAGCGGCTGCCAGGTAAATTTTTCACCTTTTTTCAGGGCCTGTTTGCGTAAATATTCAGCGTCGCGGGCCTGAATTCTTGCGGAATCCATCATTACAAGGTCGGCAAGATCGCGAGTGGCTGGAGTTGCATAAATATTGCCGTCGTAACCTTTTTTTGCGAGCATTGGTAAAAGTCCGCAGTGATCGTAATGTGCATGAGTTAAAATTACAGTTTCTATTTTATCTACAGGAATCTGAAAATCCCGGTTTTTTGCATCTGCAACGGCGCGTTTTCCCTGAAAAGCTCCGCAATCGACCATAAATGCTCTTCCGTCGACTTCAAAAATATGTTTTGAACCAGTTACTTCTTCTGCTGCACCAAGTGAATAACAAACAACTGACATAAAAATCCTCACCTTTGTATAAAAAATCTCTTAACGCCAGACTAATTTTAAATCGGTGGATTGAATTTCTCAAGAATTATTTTAGAACCAACTGCGATACGAAAAAACTTAGCCGCGATGGTAGTGACGCGAAGCGTTGCGCAGCAATGAAGGCGAAAGCCGGAATCACGGACAGCGCGAAAATGTTAAAGACAAGGCGCAATCTGTAAAATGCCGGGTTTGCGGATAATTGCGCTCCAAAAAATTTCTGATAATTTATAAAAAACAGTTTTTACAATATTAAGGCGCTGGCTAAATTGTTATAATGCGTAGAGAATTTTTTTCTGAGGTTTTTTATGAAAAAGTTTTATAAAATTTTTGCGTCGGCTGCAGTTTTGTCTGCTCTTTTTTTGAGCAATGCTGTGGCTTTGGAAATTTCTGCAAACGATAAAGCAACTGGCTGGGCAAGTTATTCTGGAACAAAGGATCTTGCTGGAAACGAAATTGTTCCTCCAAGTTCTTATGGAACAAATGGTGGCGAAGGTGCAGATGTTGTTTTGACTGTTTCTACACGTCAGGAACTTCTTGCTGCATTAAAAGCTGGCACAAGCAGAATTATTTATGTTAAGGGAATTATTGACATGACAGACACTGGACGCGGTTCTCTTTTGCCAGAAACTGTCAGTGGTTCGAATGAACGTCTTGATAAACTTATTGCACAAAAAACTGCCGGTTCTGTTTTGCCTGTAAAAAGTTTTAAAGAATGGAAAGAAAAATACACTGCAAGTTTTAATTATGACGAAGACCAGAGCGGAAAAGTTGCTGAACTTCGTACTGAATTAAACAATTACTGGCGCGAACTTGTATTTTTGAGAGTTCAGCCGAATACAACTTTGATTGGTTTAGACGAAAATTCTGGAATTGTAGGCGGAAGCTTAAGCATTAAAAACGTAAGCAACGTAATTGTCCGCAATTTGAGTTTTACAAACTGCTATAATCCGTTCCCAAAGGTTGAAGAAAAAGACGGCTTAAATGCTGATTTTGACTGTATTTCGATTCAAGGTTCAAAATATGTCTGGATTGATCATTGTACAATGGCTTCTAAATTTACTCACAAAGAAATTGAATCTGACAAATATCTTACAAAAGATGGAACTTCTGTAAAATGGCAGGTTTACGACGGACTTTGCGACATTACAAACACAAACGACTTTGTTACTGTAAGCTGGTGCAAATTTTATAATCACGACAAAACAATGTTAATTGGAAACAGCGACAAAAAATCTGCCGACAAACTGCATCAGACGATTACATTACATCATAACTGGTACGACAAATGTACTCAGCGTCTGCCAATGGTTCGTTATGCAACAATTCACATTATGAACAACCTTTACACAAACACAGAAAGCCGCGGAATTGACCGCCGTTTTGACTGCCGCATTTACAGCGAAGCAAACAGTTTTTCTGATAAAGCAAAGTCTGTAACAACAAATACTTTTGGGTCAATGTTCGACGCTGGAAGTAAAAATATAAGAACAGACGGAATGTCTGCAAAACCAGAATGGATTCCTTCTGATTATTATTCTTACACAGCAGACAAGGCAGAAGACGTAGAAGCTTTAGTAAAAGCCGGCGCTGGAAACGGAAAAGTAACAGTTAAAAAATAGCGGTTAGAAAAAGAATGAAAAAATCATGTATTAAAGTTTTAAAAAACATTGCAATTGTTGCCGGCATTATTTTAGTTTTTACCGGAATTTTTAATGTTTGTATTTACAAATTTTCGTTTGAGTCAAATTTTGGACGCAGCAAAAAAGAGAGAACTGTTGAACACGAAATTGAATTTTACGCATCCGAAGAAAACTATAACCGCCACATTGCAGATGTAAAATATATTGAATCTTTAAAATTGCCTTTAATCGAAATGAAAAGTTATGATTCAATAAATTTAAGGGCGATTTTGTGGGAAGCAGCAGAAAATAATCGTGGTTCAATACTTTTAATGCATGGATTTCATTCCGGGCCTTTGCGCGAATTTGCAACACTGGCAATTTTTTTCCACGAAATGGGATTTAACGTAATAATGCCGTATCAGCGCGCTCATGGTTTGAGCGACGGAGAATTCCTTACATTTGGAATTAAAGAGCGTTTTGACTGTCGGGACTGGGCTTTTAAAATCAATGAACTTTACGGACAGGACAAACCGCTTTTTATCGGTGGAATAAGCATGGGCTGCGCAACTGTTACAATGGCAAGCGGTTTAGATTTGCCTTTAAATGTTCGTGGAATTATTGCAGACTGCGGTTTTACAGAACCTTACGAAATTACGCGTTGGACAGCCTTAAATATTATGAATGTCTGGCCGGGAGTTGCTGACATTTTAATTGCCAGCACTAACTGGTATTGCGGGCATGTAGCAGGATTTGAATTAAAAGAATATTCAACATACAAGGCATTAAATAAAACGGATTTGCCGTTTCTTTTTATTACAGGAACAAACGATAAAACCGTTCCTTACGAAATGACAATGACAAATTTTATGCTTTACAAACAGCGCCATCCAGACAGAACAAAGCTTGTTTTATTTGAAGACGGTCCGCACGCAATTTCTTATTTAGTTGACGAAGACAAATACAAAACGGAAGTAAAAAAGTTTATCGAAAAATACGAATAGAACTGGAGTAAAAAATGCTTGAATTAAAACTTTTGCCGCAAGGCGTTGGAGAGATTTTTAAAGCGTTTAATCAGATTACTAAACTGGTAAGCAGCGGACAAATTGAACGCAGCACAACGATTCGCATTCAGCTTGCAAAAGGCTCTTATCCTGGAATTCTTTCGTATAATCTGGAAAATCCGTTGATTATAGAAGGCGCAGCTGGAACAAAACCAGAAGAAATTATTGTAAGCGCAGAAAACTGCGAAGCCTTCCATAAAGATACAGAAAACCGTGCAGTTTTTGTAATTGGTCCTTGTGCAACACAGGTTACTCTGCGCGGATTTACTCTAGAAAACACACACGTAAAAACCTGCGATGATTCTTCTTTGGGTAACCAGGCGGAAGCTCTTTGCTTTCATAATCAGACAGGAAATTTATTATGTCAGAATATGCGTTTTATAAGCCGGCAGGACACAGTCCACGTAAAAGGATTCAGCCGGTTTGAAGACTGCTACATTACAGGCGACGTAGATTTTATCTGGGGTTATTGCAACACTTCAGTCTGGAAAAACTGCAGAATTCATACCCGCGAAGACAATCGTGGCGGGGCAAGACCAGCGTACGTTGTTCAAAGCCGTGCATTAAATTCAAAACCAGGATTTATTTTTATTGACTGCACTTTTACGGCAGACAAACGTCCAGCCGACAGCAAAATATGGATTGGCCGCAGCCAGGGAACGGGCAGGGCAGACAGCACAGATCGCTGGGACAGCATTGCTTTAATTGACTGCACAGTTGACGAAAATTATCAGGACGAAATCTGGACAGACGAAGAAGGCAAAAAAACAGTTTATCCGGAAACCGGCACAAAAGATTCTGGCTGGCGTGAATATGGCACAAAACGCGTAGATTCAGTCGGAAACGAAATTGCAGACAACGTAAGCGCACGCAACAAACACGGTTATTTTTTAACAAAAGAAGAAGCCAGCGAACTTAGAAACGAGTTTGCAAAAAGTTTTTAACTGTTCGTGCGGATTTCGTATTTATTCAAAAAAAATGCTTTTAAAAACCTTGTTCTACACAATGCGGATAATTAGAATTAAGCAGGTTTTATTTTTGGAGCATATTTTACATTCTCGTCGGGCTATCCGCAGTTCCGCTTTCGCTTCATTCTGCTGCCATTCTGTCAGCAGAACGCCTGTGGCGCTGCTACTATCCCGGCTAGGATTACAGAGATAAAAATTCAATTTTTTGTCTCGAAAAATTTCTTTAAACTTTAAAAACCAAAAACAATAAAAACGAGGGCAAAAATGAAAAACGTTAACCTGGTAGATTTCGGCGGAAAAGCTGACGGAAAATTCAATAATGGTCAGGCTTTTAAAGCTGCCTTTGAAGAAATCAAAAATGCTAATGGCGGAACTTTAACAGTAAGTTCTGGTGATTGGGCAACTGGTCCAATCGACATTCCTTCTGACACTACGCTTGAATTGCAGGAAGGCGCACGCCTTGTTTTTATCGATGATCCGGTTTTGTACGAACCGGCATTTACCCGCTGGGAAGGTGTTGAATGTTATGCAATGCACGCTCTTGTTCGTTCAGAAAAAACTTCAAATGTAAAAATTACTGGAAAAGGAACAATCGACGGCAACGGCGAAAAATGGTGGACAACTGTAAAAGCAAAAAAAGCACGCAAACAGTCTAAACCAGAAGAACCTTACGAACTTGCGCTCGCAAAACTTAATCCCGGCTACGAAAATCAGGCTGGCGGTGGCGGCGGACGCGAAACTCAGTTCCTTCGTCCAGCTTTAGTTGAATTTATTAACTGCGAAAACGTTGTGATTGAAGGCGTAAAAATCGTAAATTCTCCATTCTGGACAGTTCACCCGATTTACGTTAAAAATCTTACTTTGTCAAAACTTCATATCGAAAATCCTTATTCTGCACCAAACACAGATGGTATCGACATTGATTCATGCGAAAATGTAAAAATTCTTGACTGCTTTGTTTCTGTCGGCGACGACGGAATCTGTATTAAATCTGGAAGTGGCCCGGACGGAATCCGCGTAAACAGACCAACTGTCGGCGTAGAAATAAAAGGCTGCACAGTTCGCAATGCACACGGCGGAATCGTTCTTGGTTCAGAAACTGCTGCCGGAATGAGCAAAATCCACGCAAGCGACTGCGATCTTTCTGGCACTGACCGCGGAATCCGCATTAAATCAAGAAGAGGCCGCGGTGGAAACATTAACGACATTGAATTAAAAAATCTCGTAATGAACGACACTCTCTGTCCGATCGCAATGAATATGTACTACAAATGCGGAATTACAGACACAAAATCTCCGTTGTTCAGTCTGGAAAAAATGCCGGTTACAAGCGAAACTCCAAGCATTACAAATGTAAAAATTGTTGGCTGCAAAGGAACTGGCTGCAAGGCAAGTGCCGGCTTTATCGTAGGATTGCCAGAAATGCCGATTGAAAACCTCGAAATCCGTGACTGCTATTTTACTACAGACGAAAAATCAGAACGTTCGCCAATGGAAAGCGATATGTTCTATGGTTTGCCGGAAGTAACAGTTAAAAGCTTTAGAGTCCGCAATGCGCCGGGCGCAAAGTTTGAAAACGTAACAATCGAAGGTCCTAAAGAAACATTCATTTATGAATAAATGAGAGTCGCCCGAAAGGGCGATTTTTTTTGCGTTAGTGATTGCAGGGGCGCCGTCAGACGTTGCGCAGCAATGAAGGCGAAAGCCGGAACCCCGAAAAGCACGACCTGCCGGATGGCAGGGAACGCCCAGATAAAAATTAAGCGAGAGTGCAGAACTTTAATGTTATTGAAGTTTTAATTCATAATGAATATAATTCAAGATTGTACTGAAAAGTCATATTTAATGATTTTTTGGAGAATTTGGGTTTTATTATGAATTTTTTGATTAAAAAAAAGGGCGGCAAAGACAATTTTAACAAGGCAGAGAAAAAGTCTGTCTGCTCTTTTGATGCGGAATCTGCACTAAAAAAAATTCTTCCGGCTTATGCAAAATATTATGACATTAAAACAGAAGGCGTAACCGAAGGTTTTAATGCCGAAGCGGAATTTCATTTTTATAATAATCAGTATTTTCTTGTAAAATCCATAAAATTGTCAGATTTTAATTCTCACGATTACGTTTTTTTTGTTTGTGGCGAAGAATTTGATTTTGAAAAAATTCAGGTTTTGTCAGAAAAAGCCTGGAAAACTGCATTGCAAAAAATTGAACCGGTTTACGGGCACAAAAATTCTGACATTACTCTTGTTGTGCTTTTAAAAACGTTAAAAAAAGAAGATGGCAAAAAACTGAAGAAAATCCGGTTTAGTACGTCTTTTAAAATGGGAATGTACGGCTGGAGCAATTTTAAGCTTGTGGCATTGAGCTTAAAAGACGAACAATTCTATTCAAACTGGCATGGGCGCGAGCTTAAAAAGCAATTAAAGAAAATTCTTTTGCACTAGGGCTCAGTGGTAAAAGCAAATAATGTCTGGAAAAATTCCAGCTTTATATAATTTTTTCTGTTTCGGATGAGGATTCGATTCAGTGGAGGAACAAAATGACAGCATTGTTAATTATTCTTGCTGCACTCGTTTTGCTTGCTATCGGATACGTTTATTATGGTTCTTGGCTTGCAAAACAATGGGGAATTGACCCTAAAAAAAAGACACCAGCTTTTGAAAAAGAAGATGGCGTAGATTATGTTGCTGCAAAACCTGCAGTTTTGATGGGACACCACTTTAGTTCTATTGCTGGTGCTGGTCCAATTAACGGTCCAATTCAGGCAGCTGTTTTTGGCTGGATTCCTGTATTTTTATGGTGTGTAATTGGCGGTATTTTCTTTGGTGGATTGCAGGACTTTGGTTCACTTTTTGCTTCTATCCGTCACGAAGGTAAATCTGTTGGAGAAATTATTAAAGATTCTATGGGCGCAAAGGCTAAGAAGCTTTTTATAATTTTTTCGCTTCTGGTTTTGATTCTTGTAATTGCTTCGTTTGTTAATGTTGTTGCTGCAACTTTCTTTACAATTTTTCCGTCTGCAGACGCTGTTAAGGCTGGTGCTGCTGCAGTAAAACATGGTTTTGTGTTAAATCCAAATGGCAACCAGACAACTGCAATGATTTCTATTTGTTTTATTGGTCTTGCTGTTGTTTACGGTTTTATTACAAACAGATGCGGAGTAAAAACTCTTCCTGCAACAATTATCTGTGTTGCTGCTGTTGTTGGAGTTATTATTCTTGGTCTTAATGTTGGTCTTTCTTATGGCCGCGTTACCTGGATTGTTGTAATTGGTCTTTATATTGTTGTTGCTTCACTGATTCCAGTCTGGATTATGCTCCAGCCACGCGACTACCTTTCTTCTTTCCTTTTGTATGCAATGATTTTAATTGCATTTATTGGAATTGTTGTTGGCGCATTTACTGGTGCTGCCCGTGGTTTAAAATTTGATCTTCCTGCATTTACTGGCTGGAAGCAGAGCATTGGTACAATGTTCCCGGCTTTGTTTATTACAGTTGCCTGCGGTGCCTGTTCTGGATTCCACGCTTTGATTGCTTCTGGTACAACTTCTAAACAGCTTGATGCTGAACAGCACGCAAAACCAATTGCTTATGGTTCAATGCTTATTGAATCTGCACTTGGTATTATTTCTTTAATTGCAGTTGGAATGGTTTCTTCAAAATTCCTTTCTAACAACAATGGAATCTGGACTTTCAGCGGTTCGCCTGCATCTGCATTTGGTGCTGGAATTGCACTTTTCTTTGGTGATGAATCTACAAAAATCAATGCAACAATCCAGGCTTTGTTAACACTTGCAGTTTCTGTATTTGCTCTTACTTCGCTTGACTCTGCAACTCGTTTAAGCCGTTTTATGTTCTCTGAACTTTTTCTTAAAGACGGTGAAGAAACCTGGAAGGATGCAAAAGGATTTAGAAAGGTTCTTGCAAATCCACTTTTTGGAACCTGTCTTATGGTTGTAATTGGCTGTATCCTTGGTGGATTAAAACTTTCTGCAATCTGGGCACTTTTTGGTTCTGCAAACCAGCTTCTGGCAGGAATTGCCCTTCTTGCTGTTGCTGCATGGCTTGGTCAGGCAGGAAAGAACAATAAAATGTTCTTTATTCCAATGGCATTTATGCTCGCTGCAACCCTTACCCAGCTTGTTTTGACGATTATTACAAAAGTTTCTGCAATGGTAAATGGAGCTGCAAACGCATTCCACTGGGGCAACTGGTTCCAGTTGTTCTTTGCTGCCGCAATGGGTGTTCTGGCAGTAATTCTTGTAATTGAAGGCGTAAAAACTTTTGCAAAACAGAGAGCAGAAAAAAAAACTGCTTAAAATCTTCTGAATCTGAATAAATGAAAAATGCACTGCAGTTTACTGTGGTGCATTTTTTTTGCACTAATTGATAAATTTGAGTTTTCATAAAAAAAATGTAATAATAAAGTGTTATAAAACATAAATGCCCATGGTGGTTGAGCTTGTCGAAACCACCAGCAAAAATTAATAAAAGCCCATTACCCCCCCCCATACATTTGTATCGACTGTATGGAGAGGTGTAAGAGAGAGGAGTTTTGGAGCCTTTTATGAAGAAAAATTTTAAAAAAGTATTTTTCAGTTTAGCTTTGGTTACAGAAATTCTGCTTATTGCAGCCTGTAAGAATATTGGTCTTGGAGAATCTGTAGATACACAGCCCCCAGAAGTTGCGGTGTCTTATCCGCCGGTTGCAGCAACTGTTCACGGAACCGTTGTTTTGTACGGAACATACAAAGATGACAAAAGCGTTGCAGGCGTTGTTGTGGAAGTTCTGGATTCTGACCAGAAGACAATAGAAGAGTTTAAAGAAGTTAAGGCAGAATTGCTTTCGACAGATAAAACAAACGGAAACTGGAAGTGTTCAATTGATACAACAAACCTTACAGACGGAAAATATACTTTTGTTGTAAAAGTTGTGGATGCAGAAGGAAATTCTTCAGAAGATAAAAGCCGCACTTTTTCTGTAGACAATACTCCGCCAGTATTTATTATTTCGAGTCCTGGAATTGTAAAGGGCGAAACCGATGACGCAGGCAACGAAAAAAAGACTTCTTATGGAGCAACTTTTTATTTGCAGGGAACAATTGGCGAAGAACACGAAATTTCTAAGGCAGCAGTAAAAGTTTATAAAAAAGACGGAACGCTCATAAATACTTTTGAAAAAGACAATATTTCAACGGCGGGAACAACTTCAATTTTGTTTGGAAACTCTGCAAAAGGCGAAACTGACGATTATTATTCAATTTATAATGGTTCAGACGAAACTGGTGACGAACGCAATTTTTATGCAACTGTAACACTTTACGATAAAGCTTACGAATACAACGATCCAACTGGAGAAAACGGCACAGAACTTACCGGCAACCAGACTTCAGAAGTTTATATTTACGACAAGGTTTATGACAGATTTTTGAGCAGTGCAGACGGTGGTTACGGACTTACAGCAAGCGACATTATGACAATTTTGAACGGAAATTCAACTTTGGCAAATGCAACGACAATTAAAAATGAACTTTTAACAATGGAAGAAAGCACAGAAAATTCTTCTTATAAATATAAAACAGACACTTCTGAATCTGACAAATATTTGAGCTTTTCTTTAAATCCAGAGGCAAGCCCGAAATATGTTGTAAATGGTTCTTATGAAGTTGATCTGGATAATTTTGTGGAAGATGATGTTGCTCAGGCAACAAATAAGGCAGATTTAACAGTAAGCATTACGGCAAGCATTAACAATACAGGAATCCGCCCGTATGGTTACGAAAAAGAAACAACAACGCAAGACGGAAAAATACAGAAAAAACAGATGCCAAGTGTAAAAATCTGGATGCACAAATTTAGCGGAAGTTCTGAACTCAGCGACAAAAATTCTGTTCTGGATATACTTACCGGTTTACAGGCGGCTGTAACTAAGACTGAAAATTCAGTTGATTTTAATGATTCAACTGAATACGCTGCAGCTTTTGTACAAGGTAAAACAAAAGTTACTGCAACAAACGAAGAATCAGGTGCTTCTAATGAATGGACTTTAGTTTACGATTATCGCCAGGAGGGAACAGACAGCAGTTCAACAGTAAACGAAACATTCTCTTTAAAATTGCCGGAAGAAATTGATATAGAAAGCGACGCATATTACATTCTGGGCATTACCGGCTCTGATATGGACGGCAAGGAATTTGAACAAAAAACAACATATATTTTTAAAGGCACAGTAACTGGAGTTGCTCCAAATTTAAAAATTGATACGCCTGCAAACAACGGAACTTATACAAACAATTCAGGAATTTGTTTTGAAGGCCGTGCGACACTTTCGGCAGCAGAATCTCTTTATGTTGAAAAACTTGAAGCAAAACTTTCTTATTCAACTGCAACACAAGCCGCAAAAACTTACGAAGAAAACATTTTAATTACAAAGAACGACGACGGAACATTTACCGCAAAAAAAATTACAGGCAAAGACGCCGACGGAAACGACATTACAGCAGACTTTACAGACGATGATGCATTCTTATACTGGCCTTCAACTGTTTATAAAACAGACGAAAATGGAAACGCAACTACTGAAGTTGAACACGAAGGCGGAAGTTTTACATTCAATACGGCAAAAATTACTTCTTCTCTTGGAATTACTGAAGGTTTAAGCAGCGGCGAACTTTATACTTATAATCTTACGGTTACGGCTCAATCGTCGTCAAAAAATTCTTCAAGTGTGAACAGAAGCATTTATGTTGATACAGTTGCTCCGGTTGTTGATGACGAAAAATCTTCTGTTGGTAATGTAAAAACGGCTGCAGCAGTTCTTGAAAAATGGTTTGGTTCAGAATCTCTTTCTGTTTATGGAATTTTGTCTGACAGTGGCAGCGGAGTAGAAAGCGTTACTTACTGGCTCGACAAATCAACAGGCGAAGAAGAAAGCGGCTCTGCAGTTCCTGCAAAAAATGACGACGGAACGTTTAAGTTTAATGCAACAATCAGCGGATTTTCGGAAGGTACAATTCACACTTTGCGATACATTGCAACAGATAAGGCTGGCAATAAATCTGGCGTAAAAGAATATTCAATTAAAACAGATCTTACAGTTCCTTCGGTAACTCCCAAATATTATGAATTTGACGGAAAAGAAATTTCTGGAGAAATTACAGGAAGCATTCTTACAAATAAAGAAAGCGACATTGTTCTTTACGGGCTTGTTTGTGACGCAGCGTCTGGAGTTTTAAGTTTAGAAATTCCAAATGCACAGGTAACATACACAACGGCAGCTTTAACACAAACGTCTCAAGACGGAAGTGAAAATTCAATCGAAACAAATCTTGAGTGGTTTAAGGCACAGACTTTTGAAGAATACAAAACAGAAAATGCGACAAAAATCAGCGGCTGGAAGGCTGTAATTGCAAAAGATAAAATTGAAAAAGGTGAAGTAAAATACACAGCAAAGGACATTGCAGAAAATTCAACTTCGTACAGAATGTTTGAATTTGTAGTTGATACAACGCTCCCGGAAATTGAATACAAAGAATTAACCGATGCAGACAGCGACGCCAAAGGAACTCAGGTAAACGGAAAAATTGTTTTAAGCGGAACGGCTTCTGACAATAATTCAATGGATAAAGTTACAGAGATTCAATACAAAATAAAAAATGGTGAATGGACAACTCTTGCAGACGGACTTGATTCTACAAAAACGACTGCTTATAGCTGGTCTTCTGTTAAAATTGACACTTCGCTCGAACCGTTTGCGGCATCGAAAGATGGCAATTTAAAAGTGAATTTCAGGGCGATTGCTTTGGACAAGGCTGGCAACTACAGCGATTCAAACGACGCAGGAATTGAACTGATTATAAATCAGGACACAGACCGCCCGGTTATAAAAATTTCTTCACTCGACAAGGCAGAAGACATTATTTCGTTAACAACTTTGCGCGGAACAATAAGCGACGATGATGGAATAAAAACTTTTGAATATTCTGTTAACGACAGTGACGGCACAGAATGGAAAACTGCGGAAGTTTCGAGCGGTTCCTGGCAGATCGAAAATCTTACAGGAGGAGAATATTCTCTTAAATTTAGGATTACAGACAACGAAGAAACAATTTTTACAACTGGCGCAACAGAAGAAGGAATTTTTGCAAAAGCGGACAGACCTTTTGTTATGTACGCAGCAGATACAACAAAAACAGACAACACAGAAAGCATAAAATTTTCAGTTGATTTACAGGCTCCTTCAATTTCTTCTATAAAAATTGCTTCAACCGAAGATAATTCAGTTTTGGAAGAAGCTTCTGAATTGTGGAGCGAGGCAAATCTTAACTTTGGTAAAGTTTCTAAATACATGAGCATAAAAATTGAAGCAACTGAAGATTTGCGTGTTCACGAAAATGTAGCTGAAGACTTAACTGTAAAAGCTGGAACACAGACTTTAACGGTTGATGGCACAGATGTAAAAGTTACTCGCACGCCGGAAAGTTCGCTCAATGGTAATTTAGTTTACATAATCGGGCCTGTTGATATTTTAACTGTTGCTGGCGCTGAAGGAACAAAAACTGTTTCTGTAAATGTAAAAGACGCTTCTGGACGCGAAAGTGATCCTGCAACATTGAATATTTATATTGATAACGGCGCTCCTGAAGTTTCGATTACTTCGCCAAATGCAAATTCAACACAGGCAGACAAAGACAAAACAAATGGAATTTATACAACTGACGAAGCAATTACTGGCAAATATACAATAAAAGGAAGAATTTCTGATACAAGCGGAATTACAAAATTCTCTTATTTAATTCCGACAAAGGCACAAATCGAATCTGGCATTACAAAAGATACAGACGGCTGGCAGTCGATGAAGACTCTTAGCGATGTTGAATTTGATAATTACACAGGAAATCCATTAACTTCTTCAAACTGGAAAATTGAATTTAGTTCTTCCGATTTTGAAGAAAATGAAACAGAACACAAAAATTCTTTAATTTACTATGCAACAGCAAAAACCGACGGAGAATTCATTTTTGCGCAGACAATTGAAAACAGCAAAAATGTTTATGTTCCATTGTATTTTTATGTGGAAGATTCAACTGGCAATGCTGAAATTGTCGAAAACAAAATTCTTGTTAATGCGGACGGAGGAATTCCTCTTGTAGAAATTACTTCTCACGAAGACGAAGCAAAAGCCGGAACTACAGTAACATTGATAGGAACGGCAAGCGACGATGAAGAATTAAAATCTGTAAAAATTACAAAAATTGAATACGCAACGGACACAGAAATAAGCGATACAACTGAATGGACACAAATTACAGATTTGTCTGCGAGCGGAGTTGTTACAAAAGGAACGGTTGACGAAACAAAAGCACAGATTGTTGCAGAAGGAACAACAAGCTGGAAAGCTGGCATTAATGCAGGAAAAATTGATATTAAAGAAAAGGACGCAGAAGGTAACGAAAAATCCATAAACATTAAAGCTCTGCGCTTTACAGTTGAATCTTACGATCAAAACGGAACTGCAAGTTCAAAAAATGGAACAACGTGCACACGACGCATTTATGTTGATTCAGGAAATCCGATATTACAAGACTCAAAAATTGTTGGATTTAATTCAATTCCTGAAAGCGTGGATGCCGAATCTGTTTTTGAAAAATCATATTCCGCTGGAATGTATTTTAGTAAAAACAAAGCAGAATTCTGGTATTTAAAAGTTTGCGTAAAAGATGATTCTAGCGTTGTTGACCTTGGATTTAGTTCACAGACTGGAGGCGATTACATTGAGGCAATTGCGGATTTTGACAGTTCAGAATCTGCAGAAAAAGTAATAAAAACTGGCGCAGGCACAACAGAATATACAGCCTTAATTCCAATTACAACGGATACAGAAGGCAAGGTTTATACGACAATGACAATGAACGACGGCCAGCACACAGATGTTACAACGTCGTTTACATTCAATATTGATAACACAGCTCCAACGATTTACTCTACAGACGGCGAAAAACTTGTAGAAGCAGACAAACTCAGATTAATGACTTCTGGAGAAAATCTTGGTTCAACAAACGTAATAGAAAATTCAGATGGTTCGTTTACTTTTGGAGACGAACTTACAGAAGATGGCGCGGGTCTTGGTTACGTTGCTGTTTACTTTAAAAAGCCGGCAAATGAAACATTCAATACAAAAAACCGTGTTTACAATCCAATGTTCGCAAAAACAGAAAGTGCCGACAACATGACAGAAGTTGCAGACGTAACAGTGTGGACAGACGGAAGCGTTTATATTAACGCAGAAAATCTCCCGGCACTGTGCAAGACGGTAGAACGAAATAGTTCAACTACGATTAAGTTTGAAGGACTTGGTTCAAATTACAACATAAACGGCCAAAAATGGAACGAAAATGTTTCTGGTTTTGGACTTGTAAAAATTGGTGGAGCTTACCACAAAATTACAAAGATAGAAGGCGACACTGCAACTCTTGACGAAGGAGTTGGTGTTAAATTTATTCAGGCAGAATTTATTTATGCACAGCTTGTTGATCACGAAGTTACAGAAGGTTTTGACGCAAGCGCAGACACTGGCGTTTCTAACGATGACGGCGACGGATTTGTAGAAATGGTTAAGCGCAGCGGTTCAACTTATAAATGGAGCGCAAGCGTAGATTCAACAAATATTCCTGACGGACCTGCAGAAATTCATATTGTAGCTTTTGACCAGGCAGGAAATTCAAATTACGGATATGTAAAAACAAGCATTCAAAACAATCGCCCAAGAATCAGCCGTGTAATGCTGGCAACTGATTTAAACGGAAACGGCAAATTTGATTATTACAACGAAAATGATTCAATTTTGAATGATCTTTCAAAAGATAATACGGTTGCAAGCGGAACTCAATTTGGAGAATTTGTATTCTATTCAACTTTAAAAGCTTCTGACGGCAGTTCTGACAAAGCAGGCGAAGCTCAGGCAAAAATTACGTTAAGCGGAAGAACGTTTAAGGTAAAAAAAGATTTGCTTGTTCTTCCGGAATTTGTTGGCGGAAACGGTGAATTAAAGTACGGGGCAAGTTTTGATAACGCCACAGCAGTAGAAGAACCAGTTAGTGGAACAAATGAACTTGCTTCTACAGCAGAGGCTTTAAAACTTGCAGACAAAGACGGCACGGCACAAAAGGCAGAAAGTCTTATTCAGCAAAATGGCAGCAGCGTAAACACAAATTACGGCGGTGCAGTCGTAACAATGAACAGTGAGACAGAAGACTTTAAAGCGCTTGACGACGGCAATGTAAAATATCTTGCGTTTACATTCTGGGATTCAACACAGGAAACAATAGCGGGAACAGACAGCCTTTGGGCAATGATAAATATTCCTGCAATAATTGATGTTGTGGACGACACCGCTCCAGTTGGAACAATTAAACCGTTTTGGTGGAACAGCAAAGAAGATTCTAGTTTTGTTTACGACGATGAAGAAAACGCGCTCGGCCACATAGACATTGACGCAGGCACAACACAAACTCGCCCTGGAGTTTCCGGGAAGGTTTACATTAACGGAACTTCTTACGATGAAACAAGAATTGGTGAAATTCACGTTGTAAAACCAGATGGAACTGCTGGTGGCGACGGTGACGAAAAAATTATCTGGTACGATGAAGAAAGCTCAGGCTGGAAGTTTGCAGAAGGTGCAGAAATCTTAAGCGAAGAAGAACCAAGTCAGGACGGCCACACAATTGAATGGCGCTACAAAATTGATATGACGCCTTACGGAGTTGCAACACAAAAGACTGTAAAAACTTATGTTGTTGACGCTCAAAACAACGAAATGTCTGCTCCGACACAAGACACAGCACAGACAACTGCGGCTGCGCAGACTGCAATCTATAAAATGGACTTTGTTCCATATATAAAAGACATTTATACAACTTCAATTGGAAGTTCAAACCGTTCAAGATTGGGACGTTACCCTGTACGTGCCGGCGAAGACATTACGATCGAAGGAATGAACTTTGCAAAAGGCGCAAGTTATACTGTTAACTTTTATAAAACAACAGCAGACGGAAGCATTGTAACAAGTCCAGTTAGTGAAGAAAGTAAAAATGACACAATAGCAGAAGACGGCAAAATTATAGTAAGTGCACCGCAATATTCACGCTGGGTAGAAGTTACAGTGGACAGCGTTGCTACAAAGAACAACACAAATACAAACGACGGTTACAACATAGAAAGCGGCTACGTAGCAAAAGACAGCGACAAAGGCTACAAAACCGCAGCAACCAAAGGCACAAACTTCTGGACAGACGACAGATATATTAGCGTCTGGAACACAAGCACAACATTTGAAGGAAGTATTAATCCTACGAGTGGTGTTGTAAAGAAGATTTCTGATAAAAACAGCGGAAGTGCAACAGATAGTACTACAAATGAAGATGCAGTTGGTGGAGGCTCATTCTATAATCAGGCTGGAACAAACTCAAATCTTAGAATGAGTACAAGCCAGAACGACAGATATTTTAGTTCATGGTCATCTAATGATTTAAAAATTTATGGATATTTGAGTACTGTTGGTTCAAAGGATAATGTAATTTCTAGTAACTCAGAAGCTTCATTCCAGGCTCCTGGCGTAGACCAAATGGATTATGTAATTGTAAACGGTATGCCGTATTATGTAATGCAGGATAATTTTGTTGGTGGCGACAGTGCAAGTGTTTGGGGACCAGGTCTTTTCCTTTCTCGTGAAGGTATGAATTTTGATATGGCAAAATTTCAGAAAGGAAATACAATCGAAGAAACAGATACATTTGCAATTATTGAAAGACAAGGTTCAAGTGGGGCGGCTGCAAAAAGAAATTCATCAACTGGGTACGATTCTGTAATGTATCAGTTTAAAAATCCAAGAATTGCTGGTGCTTATGTCGGAACTGAAGAAATGAAATACGCAAACTCAAGTAACTCAGCAACTGGCGTAGATTACATTTATGTTTCTTATTATGACTCTTATGCACGATGTCTCAAATTTGCAGGATTTAAGGTTGCTCATAATATTAATAAAGACAATCTGACTGAATTATATAAGTGGGGTAATGTAGCAGAATATTGCGGTATAAACCCAGTAGTTCATTCTGCTCCAAATAGTTCAAATACTTATAACAATGTTTTTGAATCTAATCACATGACAGATGGTAAAACTGTTGTTGCTGGATTTGATACAATAGTAAGTAATCCAACCAAATTCAAAGAGGAAGCTGGCGAATGGAATGACATAATGGTAGATTCAACAGGTAACAACCCAATTCCTGTAATTATTTACTATAACAAGACAAATAAATGTCTTGAAATTGCGCGTGGTAAGCAGTCTTTCCCAAGCCATTCTGGCAATGTAGTTACAGAAACTTCTGAAGGAAGCGATAATACTACTAAAGATACAACCGGCTGGACAAAATCAGCTATTAAGCCTGAAGGCACTGGTGATTTTGGCCGCTATGTAAGTGCAGCAATGGATGAAGCTGGAAACATTCATGCAGCGGCAGTAGATGCTTCAAAGAATAAGGTTTTCTACCTGTATATTACAAAATCTAGAGAATCTTATTCACTTGAATCTTACTCTGTAATTGGTACTACAAGCGGTTGCTGGACGGATATTGAGCTGACAAACGGAGGAATTTCTACCGGCGCAACAAGCGCAAATGCTACAACGGCAACAAGTGCCGTTAAGCCAGTAATTTCATGGATAGATAAAAGTTCTCTTAATTCAACAGAAGCAGTTCAGGTTTCTTACCTTGCAGAAAGCGACACTAATGGCACGGTTTGGGAAACAATGACAGACCCTGCAGTCTATGCTGCAAATGACCAGCGTACTTCTGTTATGTCAAATGTTTACGAAGGAACAGATAATAAAAAATCACCAGTTGCAGTTGGCTTTAATTCCGACATGCTGGCCCTGGACTTTTTGAGAGGAGAAGAGTAAAAAACTAAAAGCGCAAGGGATTGGAAGGGTGAGCGCAGCGAAAACAAATGCGGAGCGTTTGGTCGGAGGCGCAGGCCGTAGCCCTGCAAAGCCCGGTGGGGCGCGAGACCCATGCGCCCAGATATGAAAAAGTTGCTTTAAACTAACAATTTTTAAATTCACCTAACAAATGTAATTCTGTTATATTCAATTTAACCCGTGAGGGAGTAGCAGACTTGATTTGAGTAGAAAGTCAACATACTGGTTTTACCTGGCTTTCTTTAATTTGCGAGACTCATGTGCAGAAAAAGTGTTTCTGTGCATGTGTCGTATAATTTTGACCTGTACAGATGTGCAGGTCATTTTTTTTGCTCAGGAATTTTACAATTTTTTCAGGAGTTCATTATGGAACAGAACCTTTTAGCAATGTTTTTGACAGTTATGGTAACTGACTTTGTTGCAGAATTTGGAGACAAAACTCAGCTTTTGCTGGTTGGAATGACAAACAAGTACAAAATCCGCGATATTATTCTCGGAACTCTTGTGGCTGTTATTATTCTTAACGGTGCAGCTGTTTTTGTTGGTGGTGCGCTTAATCAGATTTTAAATTCTTTCCTGTGGGCTGTTAAATTTGTTGCGGCTGCGGCTTTTATTTATTTTGCAATTACAACTCTTGGGCCAGACGACGATGACGAAGAAGAAGCTGGAAACAGCAAAATTAAATTTGCTCCTTTGGCTGTATTCTGTACTTTCTTTATTGCTGAACTTGGCGACAAAACTCAGCTTACAGCAGTTACCTTTGGTGCAAACTACGGTTTGAGTCAGGCTGTCTTGATTTGGGGCGCTTGTGTAATTGGATTTTTTGCGGCTGACATTATTGGAATGCTTGTCGGCTATCTTTTAAAGACAAAGGCTCCAGATGGAATTCTTAAAGTAATTTCGTTTGTTCTGTTTACTGGATTTGGATTTTTTACAGTTTATCAGGCATTGGATCTGTTAAAAGAATTCCTTGCTAATAAAGGTTCATCTGCAGTTGTGCCGGTTGTTCCTGTAATGATTGCAGTTGCCGTTGTGTTTGCAGGCTTGTGTCTTTTGCGCATTAAACTTACAAAAAAAGTCAGACGATAAAGCAAAAATTGCGGAATAAAATTAGTTTTTAGATTTTTGCAAGCCTTGTGCTGCGCTTTAATTTTAGTGTGCGGCACAAGGCTTTTTTTTACGATTTAGTTCTAGAGCGGGTTTTACAAGCTAAAAACTTACATTAGTTTTACAACTTTTATACTGCGGATTGTGTTTTTATCTGTCGTCAAAACTTCAAATTCAATTTTGTTCTGGCAGACAATTTTTTTGCCGGCTTGTGGAAAGTCGCCGAGAGTTTCTATTATCCAGCCGCTTACAGTGTTTGATTGCACGGATTCGTCTTCTTTTAATTCAAAAAATTTAAAGAATTTGTAGAGTGGAGTTTCGCCGCTAACAATAAATGTATTTTCTTCGCACGGTTTTATATATTCAATCTGGTTGTCGTGTTCGTCGTAAATTTCGCCGACAAGTTCTTCGAGAATATCTTCCATTGTTACAAGTCCGCTTGTTCCACCGTATTCGTCAATAATAATTGCCATGTGGTTCTGCTCTTTTTGCATTTGCCTGAACAATTTAGAAATTCTGGTTTTTCCAGTCGAAAAAAACGGTTTTTGAATAATGCTTTTTAGCGTTTTGTCTGTGCCGTAAATTTTATAAAAATCTTTTTCGTGGATTATTCCCGTAATTGAATCAATTTCTTTGTCGTAAACTGGCAGACGCGAAAATCCAGAACTTTCAAATTTCTGTTTAATTTCTTCGAGTGTGGCGTTTTGTTCAACAGCGCAGATATTTACACGCGGAACAATAATGTCGTCGGCATCGAGATCGTCAAATTCAATTACCGAACGAATAAGTGCTTTTTCGTGTTCTTTGATTGTTCCGTCTTCCTGGGCTTCTTCCACGATTGTAATAAGTTCTTCCTCGGTTATTACGTCTTTTGAGTCAAACTTAAAAAGCTTTACAATGAATTTTTTCCAGCACGAAAACAAAAAGTTCAGCGGATAAAAAACAAAGATAAGGACAGAAACCAACGGACAGACGAGCATTGCAAATTTTTCGGCGCAGGCTTTTCCAATGTATTTTGGAGTAATTTCGCCAAAAATAAGGACTGCGAGTGTAATTACGACTGTAGAAATAACTGAAGAATTAAGGTGAGAATGTGCAAGAAGTTGTGCAAACAGAACTGCACAAATTGTAGATGCAGAAAGGTTTACAATGTTGTTGCCAATTAAGATTGTACTTAAAAGTTTGTCGTAGGAATTTTCAGAAAGGTAAAGGACTTTACCGGCGCGTTTGTTTCCGTTTGAACAAAGCGACTTGAGTTTGATTCTGCTTGCACTGGTGAATGCGGTTTCCGTCGCAGAAAAAAAAGCGGAAAAAGCAATTAAAACAAAAAGTGAAACTAATAAGGGTATCGACCCGTCGGGCATATAAATCTCCCAAAAAAATTAAGATATGAAGACGTGCGTCTTCTTGATTCTGTAAAAATACAATATTTTGTTATGAATTTAAAGTGGTCTGGGGCTTCCGGCGCAACCTGCGGTTTCGCCGTCGGGTGCTGCGGGGTTCCGCGTCTTACGCGCTCCAATATTTTGCATCTGTCCCTTGGTCTCGGCAAGCTCGACCGGCGTGCCAGACGCAAAACATCGCCTTCGGCGCCCCTCCGCCCCCTAAGCCTTATCTTGTTAATTTTCTGTAAACAGTTTTGTGTGGAACGTCGTCATCAATTCCAAGAACAGCCTTGCGCCATTCAACGTATTCAGACCAGTTGCCTTCAAAAAAGTGAATGTCTGAATTGTTTTCAAATGCAAGAATGTGTGTTGCAATACGGTCAAGGAAATAACGGTCGTGGCTTACAACCAGAACAACGCCGGCAAAACCATTGATTGCTTCTTCGAGAGAACGAGTTGTAGAAATGTCCAGATCGTTTGTAGGTTCGTCCAGCAAAAGAACGTTGCCGGCTTCCTTAAACATAAGACCCATGTTTAAGCGGTTTTTTTCTCCACCAGAAAGCACACTGATTTTTTTGTTCTGTTCACTGGAATTAAAATTAAACCAGGAACAATAAGCGTGAGCGTTGATTTCGCGTACAGCACCGTTTAAAGGACGTCCTTTTTCGTCAACTGCACCGAGCTTTACAAGATCGCCGCCGTCGCTCAAAGTTTCGTAGATTGTTTTGTCTGGATCTAGTTTTGAGCGCATCTGATCAACGTAAACAAGTTTTACAGTTTCTCCAACTTTTATACTGCCAGAATCCGGCAATTCTGTTCCGAGCGTTCCGTCTGGTAATTCAACTTTTTGACCAGCTGCACTGGCAATCATCTTAAAGAGAGTTGTTTTTCCTGCACCGTTTGGACCAACAATTCCAACAACCGCACCAGCAGGAATATGAAAATCCAGGTTTTCGAACAAAAGTTTGTCGCCAAAAGATTTTGTAAGTTTTTCTGCATCAATTACAACGTTACCAAGACGAGGACCTGCAGGAATACTTATCTGGCTGTCTTTAAGCTGAACACGTTTTGCTTCTTCTGCAAGCAAAGTTTCGTACTTTGTAATGTGTTCCTTGTGTTTTGCCTGTCTTCCTTTTGCTCCCGCGTGAATCCACTCAAGTTCTTCCTTCATTTCCCGCTGGCGTACGCTTGCCTGTTTTTCTTCAAGTTCAAGTCGCTTTTCTTTAGCTTCGAGCCATTGAGAATAATTTCCTTTAAAAGGATAGCCTTCGCCACGATCCATCTCCAGAATCCAGCCTGCAACATTGTCCAGAAAGTAGCGGTCGTGGGTAATTGCAATAATTGTTCCCGGATAATCTTTTAAATGACGTTCAAGCCAGGCAACAGTTTCTGCATCGAGATGGTTTGTAGGTTCGTCCAAAAGAAGAATATCTGGTTTTTGCAAAAGCAGACGGCACAATGCAACACGGCGGCGTTCACCTCCAGAAAGTACATCAACAATCTGGTCTGCTGGCGGACAGCGCAGTGCGTCCATTGCAAGTTCAAGGTTTGTATCAAGATTCCAGGCGTCGGCAGCATCAAGCTTTTCCTGAATTTCTGCCTGGCGGGCACAGAGTTTGTCAAAATCTGCATCAGGGTCGCCAAAAGCTTCGTTTACTTTGTCAAATTCTGCAAGAAGATCTGTAATTGGTTTTACGCCTTCTTTAACAACTTCCAGAACAGTTTTTCCAGGTTCAAGATATGGTTCCTGTTCAAGATAACCCATAGAATAACCCGGCAAAAGTTGAGTTTCGCCAGTGTAATCTTTATCAATTCCAGCGAAAATTTTAAAAAGCGAAGACTTACCGGCACCGTTTTCGCCGATAACACCGATTTTTGCACCGTAGTAATAAGAAATAGAAATATCCTTAAGAACTACTTTTGTACCATAGGCACGACTAACGCGATCCATGGTATAAATGATTTTTTTGTCGTCAAAAGTTTTAGCCATAAACTGATTATAACAAAGAAAAATAATAGTTTTTAGTGGGTGATTTTAGTTTTTTAAGCGCCTTTTTAATTCCCAAAGAACTGAAGATATAAAAGCATTTTTTTGAAATCATCTTTGAAATTTGATAAAATCATTCCTAATGCTGCGTTTTAGTGGCAAAGTTCTTTTATAAACTGTTAAAGGCTGTTTTTTGCTTTGTTGTGGAACAGTCAGAGTTTTATGTGAGGTTTTTATGATTCATAATATGCAGATTTTGCAGGAAGCAGCCAGCGCAAACGGTCCACTTTGTGTAGGACTCGATACAGATCCTTCTTATATTCCTGCTCCTGTATTAAAGGTTTTTGGTTCACCGGCAGAAGCAGTTCTTGCTTACAATAAAGAAATTATTAAACGGGTTGCGGCAGAAAAATCAGCATGCTGCTTTAAAATTCAAATTGCATATTACGAAGCAATGGGCCTCGAAGGCTTAAAAGTTTATGCAGAAACAATAAAAGCAGTTCACGATGCAGGTTTTATTGCAATAAGCGACATTAAACGCGGAGACATTGCAGACACCGCAAAAGCTTATGCACGTGCACATTTTTCCGGAGAATTTGAAACAGACATCATTACTGTAAATCCATACATGGGTTTTGACACATTAAAACCATTTACAGAATATTGTGCTCCACACACAGTAGAATCAAAAGTTGCAACTGGTTCAAAAGGAATTTTCGTTTTGCTCAGAACTTCAAATCCTGGCATGGTGGACATTGAACAGCAGGAATTAAAATCCGGCGGACGCGTTCTTGACCGCACAGGTTCAGAATTAAAGAGAATTGCCGGCGAGTTTGAACAATTCTACAACGGACAGACCTGCTCTCCAGTTGGAGCCGTAGTTGGCTGCACAGAAGAAAGCGATGCAAGACTTTTGCGCGACGCATATCCTGAAATTTTCTTTTTAATTCCAGGCTATGGAGCTCAGGGTGGCGCTGCACGTATTGCTGCAACTTTGCTGGACAAGGCGGGCGGTACAGTTAATTCAAGCCGTGGAATTCTTTGTGCATGGAAAAAAGCTCCAGAACTTGCAGACAAAATTGAAAGTGGCAGTCTTTGCTTAAAAGAAATTGCAGATGCAGCTTCAAAAGCATGTCTTGCTTCAAAAGCAGACCTTCTCAATGCTAAAAAAGAACTTGGTTTGTAATTTTTAGTTTTTTATGGGCGCATTGTGGCTGGAAAAATGCCAGCCACAACCGTGCTTTCCGCCGTTCCGCGTCTTACGCGCTCCATTTTTTTTGCATCTGTCACTTGGTCTCGACCGGCGTGCCAGACGTAAAAAAACGCCTTTGGCGCGGCTACAATCACTTGCGCTTTAAATTTTTTTAACGGGAGAAACGTAATATGTCAGAATTAAAAAATTGTTCAGGAGAAGTACTTCCACTTTTTGCAAAAGGCAAGGTTAGCGGCTGCTCAGTTGTGCAGTCAGCAGTTCCATTTGGAAGTGTCTGGTATTTAAAAGTAAGCATAGAAGGCAAAAATGGCACAAAAATAGAACAGCCACTTCCAGGACAATTTTACATGCTTCGTTCGGTTCGTTCAGGACTTTTACTTGGACGCCCGATCAGCGTTTATAATTCAAAAAGAATATCTGATACAAACATAAATGTAGAATTTTTAATTCTCCTTAAAGGCAAGGGAACAAAAGAACTCGTTACTTTAGAAAGTGGCGACGGAATTGAACTTATCGGCCCGCTCGGTAACAACTGGCCACAGCCAAAAGAAGGCGAAAAAGTTTTGTGCATTGGCGGTGGCGTTGGCGTTGCTCCAGTTGCAGGCTTTGCAGTAACTTTGCCAAAAAAATCTTACGATTTTGTAGCTGCGTTTAAAAGCGGTTCTTACGGTCTCGATTATATTTTTCCAGAAAAACTTACAGTTACAACCGACGACGGTTCTGTCGGAATAAAAGGCATGGTAACAGCTGCCGTAAATTCACAGAACATAAAAAATTACGATGTAGTTTATGCCTGTGGACCGACACCAATGCTTGCCTGCGTTCAAAAACTCTGCGAAGAGTCTGACGTAAAATGCTGGCTTAGCATGGAAAACCGCATGGCTTGTGGCGTGGGAGCCTGCCTTGGCTGCACAATAAAAACAAAAGAAGGCAACAAACGCTGTTGTAAAGACGGACCAGTTTTTGATTCAAAAATCCTGGATTTTACACGCATTGATTCTCCAGTAACTTCTCCAAAAATGGAACGCCGTTCACCTTTGTCAAAAGACGAAACTCC
Source organism: Parabacteroides distasonis (assembly GCA_963659855.1). Classification (GTDB taxonomy): domain Bacteria; phylum Spirochaetota; class Spirochaetia; order Treponematales; family Treponemataceae; genus Treponema_D. The sequence continues at coordinate 72,026 of CAVKVK010000002.1, forward strand.
AGATTTGAGCGTAACAATTGCCGGCGTAAAGTTTGAAAATCCAGTTTTTGCTGCAAGCGGAACTTTTGGTTACGGAAGCGAATATTCAAGCATTCTGGACGTAGATTCTCTTGGTGGAATCTGTTCAAAAGGACTTACACTCGACGGTCAGCCGGGCAACGCAGGAATTCGCCTTGTAGAAACTCCAATGGGACTCATAAATTCAATTGGACTTGAAAACCCGGGAATTCAACATTTTATCGAAAATGAATTGCCACAAATGAAAAAATTCAAGGCAAAAACAATAGTAAACTTAAGCGGAAAGTCTTTAGAAACTTATGTAAAAGGAGCTGAACTGCTCGAAAAAACAGATGTTCCAATGATTGAATTAAACATCAGCTGCCCAAACGTAAAAGCCGGTGGAATGGCTTTTGGAATGGACTGCACAGCAGCAGGAACAGTTGTAAAAGCAGTACGCCAGGCAACAACAAAACCTTT
>CAVKVK010000003.1:0-60946 GCA_963659855.1 Parabacteroides distasonis
GGTTCGAGACTCAGGACAGTATCAGTTATTGGGACGATTTTTTTAAGCCAAAAATTGTGTGGGGAAATCTGAATTTAAGAGCAGCTTACGCCGTTGCGCCAAAAGGAATGTTCGTGAATGCGCCGTGTCCGATGATTGTTCCTGCCGATGAATATTTGCTGCACCTCCTGAATTCCAAGCTAGCGGATTATTATATACGAAATCTTGGCGTTACAAGAAACGGCGGATATTTTGAGTATAAGCCTATGTTCATAGAAAAACTTCCTGTTCCGCAAAAAAAAGGAAAGAGTCCATTTTCGGAAAAAGACAGCGAATCAGAAATAGACCGCAAAATTTATGAACTTTACGGTCTAAACAAAGATGAAATTGAATTTATAAATTCAAGTATTACAACGAAATAGATTGATTTTCAATAAATTCTATTTCCCTTTCAGTTAGATTGAATGCTTTATAAATATCATTATCAAGTGATTTTGGTAATGGTATTTTTAAAACATATATAGAAAATAGCCTAACTGCTTTTTCACCTAACTGAACAGACAAAGTCCTGTAATACCAATCAATTAGTTTAGAATTTAAGTAATGTTGAATTTTGGGTAAAATATCAGCGTTATTAGAAGTCATAAAATATGTAGTGTTATTGCAGAACATGACTTCCTTGCAATAACAGAAATTCAATTTTTGTGTTATATCCGCATAAAAAATTTTTGGCTTAAAAAAATCGTCCCAAAAATTAGACAAATTCTTTTTTCATTATTGGCTTTATGAACTGTTTGTTTAATTCTCTTTCATTATGGAAAATCAGGAGTTCAGATTTTGATAGTTCATTTCGCTTTCGTTTTAAGGCAAGAAGTTGTATTGTGCATATTAAATCTGCTGCCTGAAACAATTTATAATCTTTCGGCAATACTTTTCTAATATCATAATGCGAAAGTTCTGTTGTAAGCACTGCGTTTAAGATTCTATTTAATTCATGTTGCCCATTATCGTAATACAGAATTGCATTATCAAAAGTTTGAAAGAATTCAAGGTTGGAACGGATAAACAAGGACATTTCTTTTGCCATTCGTCCTTCAAGTTTTAAAGTGTTATCAAACTGTTTTTTCTCAAAGACAAAAGTCTTAAACTTTATATCTGATTTTAATACAAAGTAAAACAGTTTGGTAAATAATGCACGGCGTTCATTTGGCATTACGTTATTAAACATTTCTTCTTTTCGTATAAGAGGTGCTGTATGAATTACAAAATCTTTTTCATATCCAAGAGACTGTATTTCAGAATCAAGTTTTTGAACTAATGGTTTTATATCTTTGTCCTGGTCATGAAAAAGCATTGTTATGATGTAATACGGTGAATGATAGCTGTATTCTCCAAAGTCTCCGCTTTCATCAACAAAAATGCTCAAATTATGCATAAATACTCCGGGACAAAAAAAATGGCGGGACAGTCTGCCCGCCTTAATAGGTTGAACCTGGGTCTTTCGACCAGCTCAATGATTTGAATATATCATATTTTGGATAAAAGTCAAGTAATCCAATATTTATTTTGCAAGTTCATTTTTGAACCAATCAAAACAAACAGTCGATTTTGAGAATATCGCCTAGTTTTGATGTGTTTGTATTTTCTTGCATTTACAACTTATTCTATGATTTTTTGGGTTGGAAACGCAAGAAATAATTTTAGCGGAAGAGAATATAATTATTTTCCTTTATATAAGTTGGAATTTCTTCATTGCTGCTCGATAAAATCAATCTCATCTTTGGACAGTCCGTAAAGTTTGTAGACTTTTTGGTCTATTTCTGATTCAAGTGATATATTTCCATCAAGTATCTTGCTAATTAAATTTTCAAAATCACACTCTATATTATTATCTGGAATAGGAATCTTAATCGTTTCAATAGCTTGAACGCTAATCAAAAGGTCTCCTGTTCCAGTTTTAGGAGAATTTTGCAGGAGATAACTACCAAATTTTGAATTTAATATTCCAACTAGAAATTTTATGTGTTTACCGACTGCAAAACAAGTACTGTCTAAAACTAAACAATCTTTTGTATCATAGGAAACACGTAATATTGAACCAACTCTGTTCCACACAATTTTTGGCTTAAAAAAATCGTCCGCAATAAAAATACAAAAAGTCCTTGTTTTTATCTTATAAACCCTTTATATTTGTAGTAATACTACAAATTAGAGGTATTTATGCTTTTAGAAATGAAGTTTTCCAATTTTTTCTCTATTAAAGATGAAATTTCTATTGATTTTAAGGCTGGAACTATAAATACGGCAAATTCAAGAGAATTGGCGGACAATATTTTTTCTTTTGGCGATGAAACAGTTCTAAAAGTTCAAGGATTGTTCGGACCTAATGCTTCCGGAAAATCAAGTATTTTAAAAGCTGCGTCATTCTGTAGGCAGCTTGTGATCGATTCCTTTCAAAATAACGAAGGAGCTGTTTTTAATTATGTTCCTTTTAAGTTTGATTCTTACTCAGAAAAGCCTAGCACTTTTTATATAGATTTTGTTACAGGCGGAATTGAATACGAATATTCATTCAAAGTTACAAAAAACGAAATTATTTCAGAAGAACTTTATTATCATCCGAACAAAAGAGCTGTGAAAATTTTTACAAGGAATGAAACGAAAGGAGTATCAAAAACGGAAATTTACAGTTTTGGAGAAGGCTTGTTTGTTAAGCCTTTAGATGTTGCACAAAGCACTGGAAAAAACACGCTTTTTATCAGCAGGGCAAGCCAGATGGACAGGGAGATTGCCAAAAAGGTTTACAATTTTTTCAGAACTGAATTTTTAATCGGGCTTCCTTTACTTTCGGGGAAATATGCTGTTGAACTTTTTAACGAAAATAAAGAATTAATTTTGCAGGCTTTAAAAATGGCGGACAGTGATATTTCTGACATCAGTGTAAAGATTGAAAAAGCACCTGCCTTTAGTATAATGCCCCAAACAGCAAACCCTCAAATGTTGGAAGTCATCAATTTTTATACCATCCACAAGGGAAATCAAAATATTTCGTTTCATCTTCAGGCGGAAGAATCAGCTGGGACTATTCAGATTTTTAATCTTTTGCTTATTCTTCTTGATGTTTGCAAAAATGAAAAAACTCTTATTTTAGATGAATTTGATGCAAGCCTTCACACAGAGCTTGCGCAGTTTATTCTTGATTTAGTAAATGCATCAAAATCCGCACAGTTTTTATTTACAAGCCACAATACAAATCTTTTGAACATAAAAAAGATGAGAAGAGATCAGATTCTTTTTACAAATAAAAAAGAAGACGGCTCAACAGAAGTTTATTCACTGTTCGATTTTAAAGACTTCAGAGAAAACATGGATGCAGAAAAATGCTATCTTCAGGGAAGATTTGACGCCATTCCTTACATCAATTCTTCAGTCAGTCTTATTAAAAATCTTCTTGGAGAAAACTAATGGCAAGAGAAAGAAAATCAAATCCAAGAAAAATGAAGCCTTTGTTTCTTGTGCTCTGTGAAGGAGAAACTGAAGAAACTTACATCAACTTATTAAAACAAAGATACAGATTGCCAATCCGAATTGTTTCAAAAATTTTAGGAGGCTCCTTGTATCCTAAGAAAATTGAACAGTATAAAAAAGAAATGTCTTCAACCCCATCAGAAATTAAAACATTTTTTATGTATGACGGCGATGTTCCTGAAATTTTAGAATTGCTGAAAAAATGCGACGGAATTTTACTTGTAAGTAAACCGTGCATAGAAATCTGGTTTATAGCCCATTATAAAAAAGTTTTGGAAACAGAATTTTCCAGCAATGATTGTGTAAAGCAGTTGCGTTCTATTTCTGACTTTGAGCAATACAAAAAGGCAGTTTTAACAGTCAAACAGCAGGATTCACTTTGGGAAAACAGAATGACAGCCGTAAATAATATGAAAGATAAAAATGAAAAAAGCAAAACATATAGCACAGTCTTCAAATTTATAAATATTCTTGAGAAAGAAAAATTTAAACAGAATTAACATATTTCAGCGTCTTATTGTCCGACGATTTTTTTAAGCCAAAAATTGTGTGGAACAGAATTGCAGCAAAAAAACAATTTGCCCTAGTCGATAAAGGTATTTTTATCCAAGACAGTATGCATTTTATTGTTGGTAATAATTTAAATTACTTGTGTTCAGTTTTAAATTCAAAATTAATTCAGTGGCTACTATCGCTTATTATCGGCGAAGCTGCTATAGGAAATGCAGGCAATGCCGATAATGTTTTAAATTTGGTAATTCCTAGTTCAAAAATAAATAAAAGAATCACTGATGACGAGATTTATGAACTTTACAAGTTAAGTTCTAAAGAAATAAAATTTATCGAAAATTATTCTATTTCCATGTAATACTTAAGTTTATAAAATCAATCTCATCTTGTGATAAGTTGTATAATTTAAAAACAAGATTTTCTATATTCATTGTTTTAGATGCTGACTCTATATTTTTTTGCAATTCTGTATTTTTATATTTTGGAATTGGTAAATTTTCAAAAAAAGCTTTTTTGTATCTATATCCATTTTCGCCAAGACCACCACCAGCATAGAACTGTTTAAAACAGTATGTAATTGTTTTTGAATGAAACAGTTTATACAAATATTCAAGATGCTCACCTGTTAAAATAAAAGTTGTAGCTTCAGGGAAAAATTTTCCTTCATTATCAAGATAGAACCGTGGCTCTTGAACTATTTCAGAATACATTATTTTTGGCTTAAAAAAATCGTCCCAATAACTGATACTGTCCTGAGTCTCGAACCACTTGTTGTTTGTCTTTTTTCGTGCCTTGATTTTCTCTCCGTTCACAATATATTCTTTTCCAGTTTGCTCCAGCCGTTCAATTCCAAAAGACAGAAGATATTTTTTTACGGCAGGATATTCTTCAATGTTGTAATGTTTTGATGGAAATGTCGCGATTAAATACAAATCCGCGAACTCATACCCGTATCTCTTTATGTCGCGGCCGCGCAAAACCGGTCGAATTAGCTCATCAGTTTTTTTCCGCTCCTCTTCTGTCTTGCAGGCAGCAAGAATTTCCGCCTTCTTTGCCCCGCTGATTATGAACGCGTCGTTGTAGCCTGTTTTTATTCCGTAATTGATTGAAATGTCCCAGTCCTTGAGCGGAACTCCTGCGGCTTCAATCTTCTTCTTTATGCTCTGCTCAATCGGGGAAAGAACCACCCAGCTTTCAGAATTTTCAAATGCGCAAGCAGATGAATTTTGCTGAATAAAATGGCTCGTTTTTTTTACTTCATTTTTCCCAAATATCTGGCAAGCGTATTCCGATCAACATTTAGTTTTTTGGCAATCTGCCGTTGCGAAATTCCAAAGGCAAGCAACTCGTCTATAACTTCCCGTTTTCCATAGAGTTTGTGTTTTAACGGGGAAGTTTTCTGGCCTTTTGGACGGCCAAGACTTATTCCTTCTGCTTTCTTCAGCTTTAACGCTTCTTTAGTTCTCTGGCTAATCAAGTTGCGCTCAATTTCTGCGCTTAGTCCAAAGGCAAACGCCAGCACTTTGCTTTGAATGTCATCGCCAAGCCTGTAGTTGTCTTTTATTGTCCAGACTTTGCAGTCTTTTTTCATGCAGATTGAAAGAATTTCCATAATCATGAACAGGCTTCTTCCAAGCCTGCTGAGTTCTGCGCAGATTATCAGGTCGCCGCTTTGAACATGATTTAAAAGGTCTCCAAGTTTACGCTTGTCATAATTTTTTGTTCCGCTGATTGTTTCTTCTATCCAGCCGTCAATTTTAAGATTTTCTTTTTTGCAAAAATTGTTTATTTCAAAACGCTGATTTTCAACTGTCTGCTTGTCCGTGCTCACACGGATATAACCATAAGTCATTTTGTACCTCTGTGAGCATTGTACGCGGTGCTTCTGATTTTTGCCTTCGACTAGGGGAAAGTGAATTCCTGCTAATATCTGCCCGTTTTGCCTGAATATTTTTTTTTGCGATTGCTTTTGTTCTACGTAATTTTGGGGTTAAAGAAATCGTCGATTTTTTGCAAGAATTATACTATTTGATAGAAGAATGTATTTGGAGGCGAAATATGTGCAAAAAAGCTGAAATGGAATTTTCAATTTTCGTGATACATCAGCTTGCTAAAAAATGGCATATGGCTGCTGCTGATGTTTATCATACATTGAACAAAACAAAAATACTCGATAACTATATCATAAAATATTACGATGTGCTTCATACGCAGGGAGAAATAGCTTTAGTTGAAGATATTTCTGATTTTGTGCGTGAAAAAGGAACTGCTGTATGACAGTTTTCCACGGTTCCAATAAGGAAATTCAGGTTCCTGATGTTTCTTTTTCTGTCATTTCGGATGTAGTTCTAAATGTTACTGTTGCTGTTAGCGTCAGAATAAAATCATCATTAGGGGGGCGGGCATGTTTAGCGCAAAATACTCAACCGTCCCCCTTTCCCCCTACTAAATCATACAGTTTCCAGAGCTGATGAGCCTGTAATAATGCTCTGAAATCACGTCATCGAAAACAATTCTTATTGTAAAAGCCGGAGTTTTTATTGATTCACTGTTCTGGTCAAGGGTGAGAGTTCCAGAAATTGAAAGAGGAACTGTGTCAAAGTCTGGAATTACTTCAGCGGATTCCTCGTTTTCCCGGTTTTTCCAGTTTTTTAAAGTTTTGGGATTTAGAATAATTTTGTCTGGATACACTCCGAATTTCTTTTTGAATGTAAGGCAGTCTCGGACAACACATTCTGTCGCGCGGTTGTATGTAAAAAAGACATTATTACGCACAAATCCTGAATTTGTATCTTTTAGAGGAAGGTCTTCAACTGTGAATTTCTTGAACACGACGATTTTTTCCATTGGCGCCTTAAGAATTCCTGCAAGCCTTAAAAGATTGTCGAAACTTGGCAGGTTTTTGCCTTCCTGCCAGTTAAAAAAAGTCATTTGTGTACAGCCGATAAGTTTTTCTAATTCCCGTGCGGAATAACCGGTAATGCGCATTAGATTCCGGATGTTTTTTCCTGTTGCTTCCAGATCTATCGTGTAGTTTATAAATGTATCGGGTTTGTTCATATTTTTAATATAGCATGTTTGTTCACTAAAGTTTAACTTTGGTGCGCTCTCAACCTGAATGAACTAGAATTGATAGTGGAGGTGCTGATATGGCAGAAACAAAAAGCAGATTTGCAACGGAAGACGATTATTCTTTTTTTAACGATGGAACTTTTTCAAAAATATTGATTGATTTTGATTGTCTGTTTAAAGAAAAATGGAATCCAAAAAATCCTGTTCTTGCTGATGATGTTCAGGAGGCATTTAAGGATTTAGAAGAAATGGGCTATGATCTGTTTCTAAAAGATGTTCCTGAAGATTGTAGAATTCTTGAATGGCTTGATAAGACTTTTGATTATTCTTTTCTTTGTAATGATTATCCGACAAGATATGCTGATACGAGCGATTACTGGAATACAGTTTCAAGAAATATTGAGACACGTTTGTGTAGAGAAGGCTGCATGTTTGGTAACAGATACTTTAATTTTGAGAACAATTGGAAAGAGATTGTAAAGATGATTCGTGAAAATGATAAACTTGCAAAAATTGATGAATGGTCAAGGCACTTTGATGATATTGACTGGAATCAGGAAGAGGAATTAAACGGACTGGTTAATGAAAAAGGAACTCAGATTCTTGGAGGTTCTTATATCCCGGTTGAAGAGATGAATAAAAAAACAACTGCATTTCTAAAAACTATTGCAGTTCCAAGAACGTCTGAACCGAAAGATTATTCGTTCAAGCCACAAAAAGAGCGCTGGTACATTACGTCGATAGTTTGGAACGTAAAAGAAGAAATTGCTTCTAAATACGGTGTCGTAATTGAAATAGAACAGTGCAGTCTTTATTACAGAGGTACCTGGCTTACAATTACAATGAAAGCTGAGCACGGTAAATACCAGTGGAATGAATTTCAAAAAATACTTGATAAGTTCTGCAAAGATTACGGTTTTGATTCCAGAAAAGAACTTAGTTTTATTTGGGGTTATGACTTACCATGGCCAGAAGGTCAGAAAAAACGAGAACAAGAGGATGACATGACAGATTTTCACTTTGACTCGATGGATGACGATGATTAAAAAACATGGGTGCAAATCCAACATCTGTTTTTTCTTTTTGCACTAAATTTTCCGTGTTAGCAGTCATTGTTGAAATGTATAATCGAATCTAAGGTGCAATATGACACTTACCCGGAAGTAATGAATAAAGAAGATTTTGATTAGATTCATAATAGGATAGATAGATATGGCGTATTCAGAACTTATAAAAAATCTCGATACTCTCAGAACTTATATCCGCAGTTTTTATATTTACGGATTTAAGTCGCGGGATAAATTTACCAGTAAGAGTACGCGTACCTATGATGATGAAAAACGCCGTCTGGAAAACTATTTAGACGGTTACATGACATTCCGCCCGGACGAAAACGGCAAGGTAAACTTTGTTTCTATCGACAGCCGACGCACTCCGCATAATCCGCTGTACAAACTGTTTAAGGCAAAATCCTTTACAGCAATGGACATTTCTCTGCATTTTATGGTGATGGATATTCTTGCTGGAGAAGAAAAAAAGTCTCTTAATCAGATTCTTGATGAAATAAATTCAATTTATTTTGAAGGCTTTAGTTCAGAACTTGTGCCCGAAGAATCAACGCTCAGAAAAAAAATACAAGAATACGAAGAACTTGGACTTATAAAATCTGAAAAAGAAGGAAAAACAATGCTTTACTGCAGAAATCCTTTATCAGATTTAAGCGGCCTTGATGATGTTTTGAATTTTTTTTCTGAAACGGATCCATGCGGAATAATAGGAAATTTTATTTTTGATAAACTTTCAAATCAATCTCAGCAGGAATCGGAGATTTTTCAGTACAAGCATCATTACATAACTTCAACAATTGAATCTGATTTTGTAGAACAGGTTTTTCATGCAATTCGTGAGCAGCGCTCTCTAATAATAGAACAGAAACGCTCTGAAGACGACCGTACTTTTCCGAATGAAGTTGTACCTCTTATGATTTATCAGAGCACTCAAGGTGGAAGAATGTACCTTATGGCGTATCGCCCGTGGGGAAAATATTTTCTTGCGCTTCGTTTTGATTATATCGTTGGAATGAAAACTGGCGAAGTTTACGAAGACTTTGCGCAGAAAAGAGAAGAATTCGAAGAATTACGAAATCATATCTGGGGAGTGGCTCTTAAACAGAATAAAAAACACAATGAGTCAAAAACAGTCCATGTAACTTTTAGAATTACTTTTTCGGAAGAAGAAAAGTTTATATATCAGCGTCTTTTGAGAGAAAAACGTTGTGGAACCGTAACTTTATTAAATGATAAAAATGCTCAGTTTGATGCTGATATTTACGATCCGCAGGAAATTATTCCCTGGGTAAGAACCTTTATTTGCCGAATTACTTTTTTTGACTGTACGGATAAATATGTTGCCCGTCTTTTTTATGATGATATTCGCAAAATGAATCGCCTATATAAAGTGGAAGAAAAGGAGGCTGACGACGATGTTATTCAGTGAAATATACAGTGCCTATTACAATACAGTTGCCTCAATTATTGAACGTGCTCAAAATGGCGATTTAGATTCTGATTCAATATACAAAATCGTGCAGGAATCAGCTTTCTCAGAAAGTTGCCTTACAATCGGAAGTGCATTGGAAAGCGGAAAGTGGCCGCTTATAAAAAAGGATTACAGTACAAATATTCAAAATATTCCGACAATGCCACTTTCAGTTTTGCAAAAGCAGTGGCTTAAATCAATTCTTGCAGATAAACGATTTAAACTTTTTGTTGATGACAAAATAAAAAACCGGCTTGAAATGGAACTATGCAAAGTTGAACCGCTTTTTACAGAGAAGGATTTTTATCTTTATGACAAGTACGAAGATGGAGATCCTTACGATGATGAAAATTATGTACAGAACTTTAAAACTGTATTAAAAGCAGTTCATCAGAATAAAAAGTTGAATGTTGAATACACAGGAAGATTTGGTCAGACAAAACGCTTTACCTTTTTGCCATGTAAAATTGAATATTCTCAGAAAGATGATAAATTCAGATGTCTGTCAAAAATAAAAAATCGTCATGCAATATTGAATATAGCAAGAATCAAAAACTGTAAAATTGCAGATGATTCAAAATCTGATGAAATTAGTGAGATTGACCTTCCATATAACGATAGAACAACAGTAACCCTTGAAATATATGATGACCGTAAGGCCATGGAACGCATGATGCTAGCCTTTGCCCATTTTGAAAAGAGCGCAATCCAACTTGATGAAAATACATATCGCCTTACCTTGAATTATGATTCCTTTGACGAAACAGAACTAGTTATCCGGGTATTAAGCTTTGGTCCCATGGTAAAAGTAATAGAACCCCAACGCTTTGTAGACTTAGTAAAAGACCGTATCTCCAGTCAAATTGATTTGATGAAACGAAAATAAATGGATATTTAGCAAAATCTAAAAATCTGCATTTTTAAGGTAAAAACTGTTCTAAAAATATGCAGATTTACATTGAAAACTGTTCTAAAAATCTGCATAATTTGTTTATGCTAAAGAGAAAGTCTTATAGTTTTCTTGATGAATGGCGAAAAACAAAAAAGAATGAATGCCTGCTTATAAAAGGTGCTAGACAGATTGGAAAAACTTTTCTTGTCCGTCAGTTTGGAAAAGAAAACTATGAAAGCTTTGTTGAGCTTAATTTTGAAAAAGAGCCTGAACTAAAATCCGCATTTGACGGAAATCTTGATGTTCCGAATATAATAAAGGAAATTTCACTGCGAAAACCGGGCATAAAAATTATTCCGCATAAAACTCTTCTTTTTTTTGATGAGATTCAGTCTTGTCCGCAGGCAAGAACGGCTTTGAAATTTTTGGCGCAGGATGACACTTTTGATGTGATTGCGACAGGCTCGCTTCTTGGGATAAATTACAAGGAAATTTCTTCTATTCCTGTCGGCTATGAGCGTCAGTACGAAATGCATTCCCTTGATTTTGAGGAATTTCTTTGGGCACTGGGAATTGAACAGAGTGCGATTTTAAGTCTGAAAGAAAACTTTGATAAAAAACTCCCAGTTGAAAAATCCACGAATGAAATCATGCAGAAGTATCTGCGGGAATTTATGGCTGTTGGCGGAATGCCTGAAGTTGTGAACAAATTTCTTGAAACAAACAATTATAATGTGGTTCACGAGGAACAGCAGAAAATCCTGAATGATTATCTGAACGACATTGCAAAATACGCTTCAACTGCAGACAAGCCAAAGGCAAGAAACTGTTATCTTTCAATTCCACGCCAGCTTGCAAAGGAAAACACGAAATTCAAATACAGTGAGGTTGAAAAAGGTGGAACAGCCCGGAAGTATGCGAATTCTCTTGACTGGTTACGCGATGCAAATCTTGTGCGGTATTGTTATAACTGTATTCCGCCAGAGTTTCCTCTAGCAGCTTATGTTCGTGATGAGCAGTTCAGAATTTATCTGAATGACATAGGACTTTTAATCTGTATGTACGGCTACCAGATGAAAGAGGCTGTTGTTACGGATTCACTTTCTGGGACTGTAAAGGGCGGAATTTACGAAAATCTGATTGCTGATTTTTTAGTTAAAAAAAATTATCCTCTTTATTATTTTAAGCGTGATGACAGCTCCAGCGAAGTTGAATTTTTGATTGAAAAAGAATGTTCTGTTGTTCCGCTTGAAGTAAAGGCAAAAAAAGGCAGCACTTCATCTTTGGATTCCCTGTTAAAAAAAGACGAGATAAAATACGGCTACAAGATAATAAATGGCAATGTAGGGCAACTTGGAAAGAAAATTACGATTCCGCATTATATGTGCATGTTTTTGTAATGTAAACATTGCATATTTTAAGCACCTTTGAAACGGATTATTTGCATATTTTCCGCACCTTTTACCCTAGACATAAAAATAAATTCATTCTGTACTTTTCGCACTAAATTTTCCGTGATAGTTAAATTTGAGTCTGCTATAGTCTACTCATAAAGGTTCAGACAGCAATCGCTAACGCAGCGAAAACAAAGCTACCTGAAAAAAATGTGTCTAAAGCAGGACGCAATGAACCTTGTTTTTGGAGGATGCTTATGCAGGAAGTAAAAGGAAAATATAACACAGCAAAAGTTTTTACAGATGTGGTTGATGAAAAATCTCTTCAGCAGATACAGACTCTGTGCGATCAGGAATTTACTTCAGGGGCTAAAATCCGCCTGATGCCAGATGTTCACGCAGGTGCTGGTTGTACCATCGGAACAACAATGACAATCAAAGATAAGATTGTTCCAAACCTTGTTGGAGTCGATATTGGATGCGGAATGGAAACTTTGTGCATCAAAGCAGATTCTGAAATAAGCCAGAATTTTGACGGCGCTGTACTCGATAAAATCATTCGTAAAAATATTCCTTCTGGATTTAGTATCCGTAAGTTTCCGCATGCTTTTGTTGAGCAGGTTGAATGGGAAAGTATAAAAGGTCATTACAACAAAAAACGTGCCTGGCTTAGTCTTGGAACTCTTGGCGGCGGTAATCATTTTATAGAAGCTGATCGCGACGATGAAGGAAACCTGTACATTGTCGTTCATTCTGGAAGCCGCCATGCAGGCCTGGAAATTGCTGATTATTATCAGGAACAGGCCTGGAGACAGCTTAACGGAAACAGTGCTGAAGACTTAAAACAGCTGATTGATCAGTTAAAAGCTGAAGGCAAAGAACAGGAAATTCAGGAGAGACTTGAAGAATTAAGGGCTCAGGTTTCAACTGATATTCCAAAAGACCTGGCATATTTAAGTGGCGAACTGTTTGATGACTACATCAATGATATGAGGATTATGCAGCATTTTGCCATGCTTAACCGAAAGGCTATGATTCAGTCAATTTCCATCGGTCTTCATATTAAGGAAGCAGACATTATTGATCAGTTTACTACGATTCATAACTACATCGATACTGAGAATATGCTTCTTCGTAAAGGTGCAGTAAGTGCCAGAAAGGGCGAAAAACTTTTGATTCCAATCAATATGAGGGATGGTTCTCTTCTTTGTATTGGAAAAGGCAATGAAGACTGGAACTTTTCTGCGCCGCATGGAGCAGGTCGTGTTATGAGCCGTAAAAAAGCCAAGCAGAATCTTAGTCTTGAAGAATTTAAGGCAGAGATGAGCGGAATCTGGTCGTCTACAGTAAACCTGGATACGATTGACGAAGCGCCGATGGCATATAAGACAATGGACGATATTGTTGCAAATATCGATCCAACTGCAGAAATAGTAAAAATCATAAAGCCGATTTACAACTATAAAGCGGGAGAAGAACGCAGCTGGTAATAATTCAATTACAAGATGAATTATTTATTCGTGCCATTTATGGCAAGGCACTAACGTGGACTTTTAAGAGGTAAAACATGAACGCATTACAGGCAATGAAAACGCAGCTGAACGTGGCCCGTACCGAGAACGGTGATCTGGCATATAAGTCTACAGGTTCGGCTTGCTTGTATTTCTTTTCTTTGTGCGGTGGTATGAGAAATAATCTTTCTGATCTGGATAAACTTTTTGCAAATGCCTGCGCAGAAAATTCTGTTGTTGCAATTAAGATTCTTTTTTACATGCGTAACATTCGTGGCGGACTTGGTGAACGTAACAGCTTCCGGGTTCTTTTAAGGGAACTTGCTCAGTTCTATCCAGAAATGGCTAAACAGATTGTGTATGCAGTTCCTGAATATGGCCGCTGGGATGATCTTCTTGTTCTGCTTGATACACCTGTAAAAGATGATGCAATCGCTTTGATTAAGAAACAGATTGAAAAAGATAAAAAAGCAATGAAGAATGGGGAAGAAGTAAGTCTTCTTGGTAAATGGCTTCCTTCTATCAATACTTCTTCAAAAGAAAGTGTTAAGCGGGCAAAGATTGTTATGGAAGCTCTTGGAATGAAGGCCGTAGAATACCGTAAATTGTGTTCTGCCCTTCGTAAGGAAATCAAGATTCTTGAAGATAATCTTCGTCGTAAAGATTACACCTTCGATTATTCAAAACAGCCAGGCCAGGCAATGCTTCGTTATAAAAAGGCATTTATGCGTAACGATCAGGAACGCTACACGGCTTTTTTGAACAAGGTTGTAGAACAGGCAGAAAAACTTGCCCGTGGGGAAGAAATTCCAAAAGAGGAACTGGTTAAGCTTAATACTAAGACGCTTTATCCTTATCAGATAGTATCCCCATTTCTGGACAGCTGGTCAGGTATAAATCGCTTGCCAGCAGATAAGGCACTTCCGTTGGAAGCAGGCTGGAAGGCATTGGATCGTGGTTTATTTGGTTCAAAGACGATTGTAGTTCGTGACGGTTCTGGTTCTATGTATGGATCTGGAGATTTTGCAGCAATCAACATTGCAACTTCACTAGCCTTGCTTTTTGCAGAGCAGCTTGATGGAGCTTATAAGAACAGCTTTATTACATTCAGTGCTGAACCTCAGCTTATTCAGATTCCAGAAACTGCAGATACTTTGATAAAAAAATTGAATTTCATTACAAAGTTCAATGACTGCTCAAATACAGACATAGGCAAGGTTTACAGTCTGATTCTTGATGTGGCAAAGAGCGGTAATGTTCCAAAAGAAGAAATGATTGAACGCATTTTGATTATTTCTGATATGGAATTTGACTGCTGTTCTTCTAAGGATTCAACTTTTGAATTCTATAAGAAGGCATTTAAAGAAGCAGGCTATGAACTTCCAGAAATCGTATTCTGGAACGTTGAAGCTCGCAACACGCACCTGCCAGTAACTCAGAATGAAAAAGGCGTAAAACTTGTAAGCGGAGCGTCTGCAAACATCTTTGCAAACGTTCTTTCAAATGATTTAAAAGTTGTAACGCCTTATGAGTTCATGCTTCAGATGCTTGAGCCATATGCAGAGTTTGACAAACTTGCTGCATAATTAGTTTGAATGCCGGGGGGGGGGGATACGGTTGTTTACCACCAGTGGTTGAGCCCGAGATAAAAACGTGATTCGCTCAGGTTTACTGAATGATTTTATAAAGGTATTTACAGCAATTTTTTTCGACTGTGGAACAATAGATACGAAAGTATCGCCCGTAACGGCTTGAAAACCGTAAGTACCTTGTTGTAAAGGCATAGACAGCAAATTGAATCGCTAGTAAGCATCAAATTGTGGATTTGAAGATAGAAAATGTGCCTTGTAGACTTCTTCAGTTTAACAGATTGGAGAAGTCTTTTTTTTATGGCGGGGCATTCTATGACCCTGTTGTGTGGTAAAATTACAGATGCTGGAGATGATGATATGAAAAACAATTTTAAATGGCATAAAGAACAGATAAACGGAAAGTGGTATTCAGTGTGTGACCACAAACATGTACCAATGATTGAACATACTAAAGACGGAAAATACAAACTCCGTAATGTAAATGGCAAATCAGTTTTGCATGAAGAATACACAGATGCAGTAAAACTGGCTTTAGAAGTATATGAAAAGTTCAAAAAACTGAATAAGGATTTTGTTGAATAGAAGATAAAAACACAGAAATCCCGACGGCGAAGTGCGCAAAGCCTGACCCGTAGCGTACGCGCAGGGGCACGCCATAAATAAAAAAACACATAAAAATTGAAACTATATTCAGATATATTGGTTTTAAATCTGTACGATAACGGAATTCTAGTGTATATTCAAACTTCCTAGAAAAAAACAAATTGGAGACACAAATGAACAAGGCAGAACTTATTGACGCTATTGCAGCAGACACAAATCTTTCTAAGAAAGATACCGACCTTTTTATCAGGGCTTTTACAGAAAATGTAGCTAAGTCTCTTGAAAAGGGCGAAGCTGTTCAGCTTTTAGGTTTTGGTACTTTTGATGTTGGTGAACGTTCAGCAAGAGAAGGACGCAATCCAAAAACTGGCGAAACAATTAAAATCGCTGCATCAAAGTGTCCTAAATTTAAGGCTGGAAAAGCTCTTAAAGACAGAGTAAACAAATAAAAAATGTTTACAAAGCAGTTTCTGGTAATTTTGCCGGGAACTGCTTTTTTTTTGAACACATTTATTGCAGAAAATAACGGGCGTATCCCTTCGCTTTTCGCTACGGGCCGGCTGTTCCGCACTTCGCTGTGCGCTCTAAGTCCTCGGCGTACAAATGGCACGCCTGCGGTCTTCTCAAGGCTTTTGTTTAGACAAAAGCCTTTCGGTGCTCCATAGCCTTACGCAAAATTTTATATAAATTTGCATAAAACCTATTGAATAAGTAGGTAATAAAATATATAACTTACTTATCAAACCTATTAAGTTAATAGGAAAAGAAAAATAAGTGAGGTTATGCTTATGAAAAAGTTTGTAAAATTATTATCAGTTGCAGTTGCTGGAATTCTTTCTTTTACAGCTGCTTCTTGCGGTGGAAATAAAACAACTGCACGCACTGTTGCAGAAATTCAAAAATCAAAAACTGTAAAAATTGCAGTTTTTAGCGACAAAAAACCTTTTGGCTTTGTTGACGAAAATGGCGAATATCAGGGCTACGACGTTTACTTTGGAAACAGAATTGCAAAAGATCTGGGCGTAAAAGTTCAGTATGTTCCTGTTGAACCGGCAAACCGTGTAGAAGTTCTTGCAACCGGCAAGGTTGACATTGTTCTTGCAAACTTTACTGTAACTCCAGAACGTGCAGAAAAAGTTGATTTTGCACTTCCTTATATGAAGGTTGCTCTTGGAATTGTTTCTCCAGAAAATGCTTTAATTACTTCACCAGAACAGTTAAACGGAAAAACTTTGATTGTTGCTTCCGGAACAACTGCAGAAACATTCTTTTCTAAAAATTATCCGCAGATCAATCTTAAAAAATTTGATTTGTATGCTGACGCCTACAATGCACTTTTGTCTGGACGTGGAGATGCACTTTCTACAGACAATACAGAAGTTCTTGCCTGGGCAATTGAAAATAAAGGTTTTGCAGTTGGCGCCGGTGCAGATTCTATCGGCAGTCTTGATGCAATTTCGCCGGCTGTGCAGAAAGGCAACACAGACCTTTTAAACTGGATTAACAACGAAATTGTAGAACTTGGCAAAGAAAACTTTTTCCATGCTGACTACGAAGCAACTTTAAGAAGCGTTTACGGCGCAGATTCTGATGCTGACGCTCTTGTAGTTGAAGGCGGAAAACTTTAATTTTGCTGAACGCCCCGGTGCCGCATATTTGGCACGTGGCAAACTGAAAAATCGTAAAGACTAACTTTTATAAACTTACTATAATGACGGCTTGACTGACAAAAGTCGTCATTTTTTTGGAATATGGACTTTAATTATATAAATCAGACGATTCCGCTTTTTGTTAAGGCTGCACTTTTAACGCTGCGTCTTGGGCTTGCAGGAATTTTGCTTTCAATCATCGTTGGAATTTTTTGTTCAATTGTACGTTATTGGAAAATTCCTGTATTAAAGCAGATTGTTGTTGTTTATACGGAACTTTCCCGCAATACTCCGCTATTGATTCAACTGTTTTTTTTGTATTATGCGCTTCCAAAACTTGGAATTATGTTTAGTGGCGAGCAATGTGGCGTTATCGGGCTTACTTTTTTGGGTGGCTCTTACATGGCAGAAACTTTCAGGAGTGCGCTCGAAACTGTAGGACGGTCTCAATTGGAAAGCGGAATGTGCATTGGTCTTAATAAAGTGCAGATTGCGCGTTACGTTGTTTTTCCGCAGGCGTTTTCTGTGAGCATGCCAGGGCTTTGTGCTAATTTTATTTTTATGCTCAAAGAAACTTCTGTTTTTAGTGCTGTTGCCCTTGCCGACTTAATGATGGTTGCAAAAGATCAGATTGGTTTGTATTACAAAACGGAAGAATCTCTGCTTTTGCTTGTAATTGCTTATTTTATAATTTTGCTGCCAGTTTCGCTTTTGGGTTATTTTTTAGAAAAAAGGTTAAAGTATGCACAGTTTGGAAATGCTTAATGCCGTAACAACTGCTTTTAGTGTAATTTTTAAGGGAAGAAATTTTGTCCGCCTGCTTTCTGGGCTTGGCGTTACAATAAAAATTGCGGCTGTTTCTGTTGTTTTTTCGGTTTTTCTTGGATTTTTATTTGGAATTTTAATGACCGTAAAAATAAAGCCTTTAAAAATAATCTGCAAAATCTATCTTGAGTTTATGAGAATCATGCCGCAGATGGTTCTGCTTTTTTTAGCTTATTTTGGGCTTACTCACGCATTTGGAATTTCTATGTCTGGCGAAGCGGCTTCGATCCTTGTTTTTACGCTCTGGGGAACAGCAGAAATGGGCGATTTAGTTCGTGGCGCGCTGGAAACAATGCCAAAACATCAATATGAAAGCGGAAGGGCAATCGGTTTAACAGAAACCCAGATTTTTGGATACATAATTATTCCGCAGACATTAAAAAGACTGATTCCTTTGAGCATGAATTTAATTACACGAATGATAAAAACTACTTCGCTGGTTGTTTTTGTTGGCGTAATTGAAGTTGTAAAAATCGGACAGCAAATTATAGAAGCAAACCGTCTTACAATTCCAACTGCTTCAATTGCCGTTTATACGGTGATTTTCTTTATGTATTTTATAGTCTGCTGGCCACTTTCGTTTGTAGCGTCAAAGATTGAAAAAAGACAAAAAACTGAATAAAAGGACTTAAAAAAATGGCATTACTAGAAATTAAAAATATAGAAAAATCATATAAAGAAGCTGGTGGAATTTTAAAAAACGTCAGTCTGAATGTTGAACAGGGTGAAGTTGTCGTAATTTTAGGCCCGAGTGGCTGTGGAAAATCTACACTTTTGCGTTGTATCAATGGACTTGAAACAATTCAGGGCGGACAAATAAAACTTGACGGCGAAGTTATCAGCAACCGCACAAAGGACATGCATTTAATCCGTCAGAGAGTTGGAATGGTTTTTCAGAGTTACGATCTGTTCCCGAATATGAGCGTTTTAAAAAATGTAATGCTTGGTCCATTAAAAGCGCAAAAGCGCGACAAAGCACAGGTTATGCAGCAGGCAGAAAAACTTCTTGAGCGCGTTGGACTTTTAGACAAAAAAAATGCTTATCCGCGACAGCTTAGTGGCGGACAAAAACAGAGAGTTGCAATTGTCCGTGCTCTTTGTATGAATCCGGAAGTCCTGCTGTTTGACGAAGTTACTGCAGCCCTTGACCCGGAAATGGTGAGAGAAGTTTTAGACGTTATGATGGATTTAGCAAAAGAAAAACGCACAATGCTGATTGTTACCCATCAACTTGAATTTGCACGCGCAGTTGCTGACCGCATTGTTTTTATTGACGGCGGAACTATTGTAGAAGAAGCTTCTCCAGAAAAATTTTTTACAGCGCCCAAAACAGAACGTGCCAGAAAGTTTTTAGAAGCCTTTACATTTGAGCGCCGTTAACGGCAGATTGCTGTAACTTGACTTTTTATCGTCTTGTCAGGATACTTTGTCATATGAAAGTTTCTAATAAATTTACTTTTGCGAGATTGATTTTTGCCCCTGTTTTCTTTCTCCTTTACAATATTCCGATCTGGACGGGCAATAAAACCCTCGCTTTTATTTCTGCTGCACTGATGATTCCTTCTTTGATTATTATGGAACTTACCGACTACTGGGACGGTCATTATGCACGCAAAAATAACGAAGTTAGTGATTTAGGCAAACTTTTTGATCCTTTTGCAGATGTAATGTTGAATTTAACGGTTTTTATTTCTGCAATGAATTCTTTTGACGCTAAAATGGGCAGTTATATGCCGGTTATAATTTTTATTCTGATTATGTACCGCGAATTCTGTCAGAATTTTTTAAGAATGCTTGCAATCCGCCACGGAGTTGCAATTGCTGCCCGAAAAAGTGGAAAAGTTAAAACTGTTTTCTATATAATTTCTGGATTTTTTATGCTCGCAGCCGAATGTTTTATTCGTTTTGGTTTAGTTGAAGTATTTAACGTTCACCTGGGGATTGATGTAACTGCTTTTTATCCGTATGTAAAACTCGTAATTCGTGCACTTTATGTAGTCTGCCTTGTTTTGAGTTATACGTCGTTTATTGATTACATTAAAAACTTCGGTTCTGTTTTTAAGGAAATGTAAGATTAAAAAAAACTGCCTTTTTTAAGGCAGTTTTTTTATGTCAAAATGTCAAATAGCCGTAGCCGGAAAGTCTGTAAATGACCGCCACGGATGGCGGATAAAGAAAGGCAAAAACTAAAAAGTTTTTGCGATAAAGAAAATGGCAGGAAGGCATTTTCTTTATCAAGGTTCCAGACGAGAGGCTATTTGAAGTAGTTTATAAAAATCCGATATTCATTAAGAAAGACTGCCTTTTTTAGGGTAGTTTTTTTGCTTACAGAAAATCCTAGCCGGGATTGTAACGGCGCCGCAGGCGTTCAAAAACTTAAGTTTTTGAATGAAGGCGAAAGCCGGAACCGTGGAAAGCCCGATTATAAAAAAAACAAGGGCAACGTAAAAAAATGTTCATTTTTTTTAGAAAAATGTGCTCCTGAAACTAAACTAAAATTCTTTACTAAAAATTAAAAAAAAATTAAATTACTTTACATAGAAAATTTATACGGAGGACTTAAAATGAAAAAAGTCTTGGGTACTGTTGCACTTGCAATGGCTGGTCTTTTTGCTTTTACTGGCTGTGGTGAAAAAGCTGCAGAAACTGTAAAAATTGGTGCTATTGGACCTCTTTCTGGTGCTGTAGCTGTATATGGTGTTGACTGCTTAAACGGAATTAACCTTGCTGCAGAAGAAATTAACGCTGCTGGTGGAATTAACGGCAAAAAAATTGAAATTATCAGCGAAGATGACGAAGGCGCTCCAGAAAAATCTGTAAATGCTTACAAAAAAATCGTTACAAAAGATAAGGCAAAACTGATTATTGGTTCACTTACTTCTGGCTGTACAAAGGCAATTACTTCTCTGGCTCAGGCTCAGAAAGTTCTTATGATTGCTCCTGCTGCTACTGATCCTGCAATTACAACTGCCGGCGACTATGTATTCCGCGCATGCTTTATTGATCCTTTCCAGGGAACTGTAGGTGCTAAATTTGCTCTCGAAAACCTTGGTTCAAAGAAAGCTGCAATTCTTTATGATATTGGAAACGACTATTCAGTTGGTCTTACAGAAAATTTTGAAAAGACTTTTGTAACTGGCGGTTCAGTTGTTGCAAAAGAATCTTACAGCACAGGCGACAAAGATTTTAACGCTCAGCTTACAAAGATTAAGAATGCAAATCCTGATGTTGTTTACCTTCCAGATTACTACGGAACAGTTGCTTTGATTGCAAAACAGCTCCGCGCTCAGGGAATTAACACTCCAATCATTGGTGCTGACGGTTGGGACGGAATCGTTGACAATGCTGGCGACGAAGTTCTTAACGGATATTATTCAAACCACTATGCAAACGATGCTACAACTGGTGCTGTAAAAGTATTTGTTGATGCTTACAACAAAAAATACAATCACGCTCCAACTGCATTTGCTGCCCTTGGTTATGATTCTCTTTATATGATTAAAGATGCAATTCTTGCTGCAGGTTCAGCAGACAGTACAGCTGTAAAAGATGCACTTTTAAAGACAAATGGTTCTTATGTAACTGGAGATATTACATTTGATGCAAACCGCAACCCTGTAAAATCTGCCGTTATGATGGAACTTGTAAAGGGTGCTGACGGAAAACTTACTCCAGTTTACAAAACAACTGTTAATCCGTAATCTTTATAAAAACTGTTAAATTATCATAAGTCTTTTGTAAAACTAAAAAACTTAGCGCTCAAAAGACTAAAAATTTAATGACAAAGGCGTCATTTTTCTGTGAAAATTTCTGCGGAAAAATGGCGCTTTTTTTTGTTTAAAACAGTTTTGAGATGAAGTTTTGGCCGGACATTATTTTATTCAGCTTATTTTTACAGTTGAATTAAGGTTTAGAGAAAGGTTTTTAAAAACTTCGTTGATTTACTAAACATCATATTTTTTTTAGAATAATAACGATAAAATATTATTTTTTTTGGAGGATAAGGTTGAACAGTATATCGATTTTTGTTCAGCAACTTATCAACGGGCTTTCTCTTGGAAGTATTTATGCATTGATTGCCCTTGGTTACACAATGGTTTATGGCATTGTAAAGTTGATAAATTTTGCACATGGCGACATTATGATGATCGGTGCTTATGCTGGGTACTTTATTTTGTGCGCAATGGGAACTACGCCTCTTGGCATGGTCTGCGCTTTTGTTGCAGCAATGGTTTTTTGTGGACTTTTGAGTCTTGTTATAGAAAGACTTGCCTACCGTCCTTTAAGAAATGCGCCTCGTCTTAATTCTCTTATTACGGCAATCGCAGTTGAATTGATTTTGCAGAATACGATGCGTGTTTTGCCGTTTGTAGGCCCGGATCCACGTTCTTTTCCGACAATGACAACAAAAATATTTAATTTTGGAATTGGTTCAATCAGTAATGTTCAGATTACCGTAATTGTGCTTTCGGCACTTTTAATGGTTGTTTTAAATTACGTTGTAAATTATACAAAAACCGGAAAGGCAATGCAGGCTGTAAGTTTTGATCTTGGAGCTGCAAGCCTTATGGGAATTAATTCAAATAGAATTATTGCAATCACTTTTGTAATTGGTTCTGTTCTTGCTGGTGCAGGCGGAATTCTTTATGCAATCGCTTATCCTCAGGTTGATCCTTTAATGGGCTACATTCCTGGATTAAAGGCTTTCGTTGCTGCCGTTCTTGGAGGAATTGGTTCAATTCCTGGAGCAATGGTTGGCGGCGTAATCCTTGGTGTTGCAGAAACAATGGTAAAAGCTTATCTGTCGAGTCAGTACGCAGATGCAATTTCTTATTGTATTTTGATTGTAATTCTTTTGGTAAAACCAGCAGGCATTTTAGGAAAGAAAGTGCGTGTTAAGGTTTAGGAGGAATCAGAATGAATAAGAATTTTCGTAATTTTTTAATTCCACTTGTATTTGCTGTTGCTGTAACTATTATTCCATTCCTTTTAGTTCGTATTGGAATTATTGACGCCTATACTTCTCAGATTTTGACAATGGGCGGAATTAACTCAATTGTTGCAATTTCTGTAAATATGGTTACAGGAATCGTTGGTCAGCTTACTCTTGGTCAGTGTGCTTTTGAAGCAATCGGTGCTTACTGTGTAATTATTTTTTCGCAGGATTTAGGACTTCCACTTCCAGTTGCAATGCTGATTGCACCTTTTATTGCAGCAGTTTTTGGTTTTATAATTGGTTTTCCAACTTTAAAACTCGAAGGCGACTATCTTGCAATTGTTACGCTTGCCTTTGGCGAAATTATTCGCGTTGTTTTAGTCAACTTAAAAGCTTTTACGGGCGGACCAAATGGAAAAAGTTTTAAATTCAGCTTTTTGCGCGACGACCTTTTCTGGGGCTCTGCCTGCAGTTATCTTGTGAGCATTGGAATGCTTGTGGTTGTGATTATTCTTTTGCAGAATTTTTTGCGTTCAACTTACGGAAGAGCAATTAAAGCAATCCGCGAAGATGAAATTGCCGCAAATTCAAATGGAATAAACGTTTTCCGCTATAAAATGGCAGGTTTTGTAATTGCTTCTTTTATTGGCGGTCTCGGCGGAGCAATTTACGCTCCAATTATAGGCTTTATAAAACCAGATATTGCTTCGTTCAACAATTCTGTAAATATGCTTATTTACGTTGTTCTTGGTGGAATGGGCAGCATAAGCGGAACTGTTATTGCAGCCTTTGTTTTGACAGGAATTCAGGAAGTTTTAAGATTCCTCGGAAACTATCGTCTTTTGTTCTATCCGGTTGTTTTAATTATCGTAATGCTTTTCCGTCCTCAGGGACTTATGGGAATGAAAGAACTTAGTTTTGTAAATGGCTGTACTTTCTTAAAATCTTTTTTTGCAAAATTCAATTCAAAAAATAAAAAAATTGAATCTGTAAACGAAACAAAAACTGAAACGGAGGGTGAATAATGAGCGAAGAAAAAATTATCTTGCAGGTAAATGACCTTTCAATCGTTTTTGGCGGACTTAAGGCTGTAAGCGACTTTAACATGAAACTTCATCGCGGAGAACTTGTTGGTCTTATCGGCCCGAACGGAGCCGGAAAAACTACAGTATTCAACATGCTTTCTGGCGTTTATACTCCAACGAGCGGACAGATTAGTTTTTGGGACAAAAAAGGTGATGTTCACATTGTAAACAAAAAAACTCCAGCCCAGCTTAATTTGATTGGAATTGCGCGTACGTTCCAGAATATCCGGCTTTTTGGAAATTTAACTGTAAGTGACAACATTCGTATTGCAATGCATTCTCAGCGCACAGTAAAACCTTTTGACGTTCTTTTCAGGACAAAGAGATTTTTTGAAGACGAAAAATTAATGACCGCAAAGGTTCGCAAATTGTTAAAACTGTTTGGTCTCGAAAATAAAGAAAATGAATATTCTTCAAATCTTCCTTATGGAGAGCAGCGTAAGCTTGAAATTTGTCGTGCTTTGGCTGCAAATCCAACTTTACTTTTGCTCGACGAACCTGCAGCAGGAATGAACCCTCAGGAAACAAAAGAATTGATGGAATTGATTGCCTTTATCCGAAAAGAATTCAATTTAACGATTCTTTTGATTGAACACGACATGAAGCTTGTTATGGGAATTTGTGAACGTCTTTATGTTTTAAACTACGGACGGGTTCTGGCAAGCGGAGTTCCTGCAGAAATAAAATCAAATCCAGAAGTAATCAAGGCTTATCTTGGTTCCGAAGCTGAAAATCTGGCGTAAGGAGGGCAAAAATGGCAGATACAATTTTAGAAGTAAAAGACCTTACCGTAAATTACGGTGCAATCCGTGCGCTTAAAGGAATTTCTTTTGATGTAAAACAGGGCGAAATAATTTCTTTGATTGGTTCAAATGGAGCCGGAAAGACAACAACCCTGCATTCAATTTCTAATCTTATAAAAAAAGCTTCGGGTTCGGTCATTTTTAATGGCGAAGATATTACAAATCTTGGGGCAGCCCACATTGTAAACCGTGGACTGATTCACGTTCCTGAAGGTCGCCGTGTTTTTGCAAATCTTTCTGTAAAAGATAACCTTGAACTTGGTGCTTATACTCGTAACGATAAAGCAAAAATCAGGGAAGATATGGAGCACGTTTTTGAATTATTCCCGCGTATGAAAGAACGTTACAAGCAGCTTGCAGGAACTCTTTCTGGTGGTGAACAGCAGATGCTTGCAATGGGCCGTGGACTTATGGCAAATCCAAAACTTCTGCTTCTTGACGAGCCGAGTATGGGACTTGCGCCGATTTTAGTTGATGAGATTTTTGAAATAGTACAGAAGATCAACGAAGACGGAACTACGATTCTCCTTGTTGAACAGAATGCTTTTAAAGCAATGAGCATTGCAAGTCGTGTTTACATTCTCGAAACTGGAACCATTACTTCTTCGGGAGATGCAAAACAGATGATTAGCGACCCGGCTGTAAAAGCAGCTTACCTCGGTGGCTGAGATTTTAATTTGCGTTTTTATATTGCGTGATTTAAACTAGAAAAACAAATTGATATTTTGAAATGTACTGGAGGCTTTTTTATGAAAGTTAGTGATTTTATGAGCAAAAATTTGATTTATATTTCTCCGGAAACAACATTAACCGAAGCTAAGGCTTTAATGACGAAAGAAAAAATCAATAAATTGCCAGTTCTTGATAAATCTAAAAAACTTGTCGGCATTGTAACAAAGAACGATTTACAGAAGGCTTCTCCTTCTGCAGTTTCTACTTTGGACATTTATGAACTTGGTTATGTTCTTTCAAAACTCAAGATTGAAAAAATCATGATCAAAAATGTTGTTACCATTGATTCAGAAGAAGTAATTGAAGAAGCTGCCCGCGTTATGGCAAATGCAAAAGTTGGTTGTCTGCCTGTAATGCACGACGGAATTCTTACTGGAATTATTACAGAAACAGACATTTTTAAGGCTTTTGTTTCTATGTTTGGTGCAACTCAGCCTGGAGTTCGCGTTGTTCTTGAACTTGCAGAAAAACCAGGTGAGCTTGCAAAAATCGTAAGTGCAATCGCAGAAAAAAACGGAAACATTGTTTCTCTCGTTACAACAAACGGCGCAGACGTTACTCACAAATGTGTTACATTAAAAATCAGTAATTTGAGTAAAGAAACTGTAGATGGAATTTTAAAAGCAGAAAATGCAAAAATTCTTGATATAAGAGAAATAAAATAGTTAAGGCATAAAATTAAATAATTACAGCAAAAACTAAAAAAATGTACTGTTTTGATTGTTTTCAATCTTGCAGTGCATTTTTTTTGCTTTACTAGACGACTGACATAAAATTTAATTAAATTATATATATGTACGAAAATGTTTCTTATGCATTAAATAAATTTTTAAGAACTCATTTAAAAACTTTTACAGTTTCGGAAATTACTGCAATTTTAAAACAATTTAACGAAAAAGCTTCAAAAAATGAAATTATGGACTTTTTGCATACCGATGAAAGGGTTTTTTCGCTGGAAAATAATCATTTTATAACAAGAGCAGGAGCTTTTACCGGTTGTTTTTTTAGTTTTCTTCCTATTCAGCAGGAACTTGACCAGCAGCTTTTTGTTCCGGGAGATCGTTGTATTCCTTTTGTTGATCCGGAACTAATTTCCTGCCATTTGAATTTTGTTTACAACGGAAAAAAACTGCCAAAAAAAATTATGGAAATTGACTGTAATTCAGCCCGCGATTTATTTACTTTTTTTGGCGATGAATATGCAAGCCAGTATATTGCTTCTGATCCAGTAAATATAAAATCTGGCATTATAAACAATGATTTTGAACTTCCTCCAAAACTCAAATTAACTGGAGTTTCTCTTGAAAGTGTTTTTGCAGACACTGAATTAAAAAAAGGTGACAGAATTGTCTGCCGTCTTACTGACTGGGATCACGGAACTATTGAAATTTTCCCGATTGCAGATCATAAAAAAAATCCGTTTTTGCTTAGTTCAGAATCAGAAACTAGAGAGGAATGGAATAAAGTTTTAGAAAATTCCCTGCTTGACTGTTTTGAAAAAGCCGGACCGTGTTGCAGCATGGAACAGCAGCTTGCTTTTGCTTTTTTTGACAACAGAGTTAAACTTTGTGCGCCAGTTTGCGGTTCAATCCACGAATTTTTAAATGAAAGCAAAAAAATTGATATGGAACTTTTTGGCGTAGAAACAAGGCTCTGGAAAAAAGGTCAAAATGTTCCTGCAATTGGCAGCTGGAATAAAGAATTTTTAAGCGAAGGAATGTTGTGCTGCTTCCCTGATATTCAGGCTCCAGACTGTCTTATTGACTGCTTTATAAAAGATCAGCTTTATGAAAAAAAATCAGATCCGGAAAAAATTTTATATTCAATGATTCCTTCTGCAGTAGAACTTTCTGCAGAAGAAGCAACCTGCTTTACATTGCAAATAAAGCACAGAAATGCTATATTACGTGAACATTACAATTGGTTTGCTGATTTTCCGGTTGCATCTTTGAGACACAAGGCACTTGAGCTTTATACAAGATTTGTTGAATTAATTAACGAAATTGACAGTGCGGGAGACAAAATTGAGAGTTTTCCTCAGCAGGAACTCATAACTCTGTCGCAGATGTTTTCTCATATTTCTAGAATTCTTGAGAGGCTCAATAACAGCTGGAGTTTTAAGGATGAAGACGAAACAGCGTTAAAACTGTCGCTGGAAGGAATGGAATATAATTTTGAAGATATTCGTCCTGAATTAAAAAGTGCAGTTGAAAAAGTTCATGCTGGAAAGTTTAAGGCTCTTTACTGTTAAAGATTTTGCTTTTTCTTTCGGAGGATAAAATGATTCCTGATGCAGAAATCAGTGAATATTTTCGTGCTGGCGGTGTTTTTTATGATATTGAAGGCGAAACACCGTTCGAAGCATTTAAATCCTTATGCAATAAAGTCAATCTTCCTTCTTCAATTTTACCTGTAAATTTATATGAAGGGCTGTGTGCCCGCGAAGCTATTTTGAGCACTGCTGTAGGGCAAGGAATTGCAATTCCTCATTCTCAGCAGCCACTTTTAAAAAAAGCAGACGAACAAAGAATTTTTATCTGTTATTTAAAGACGCCGGTTGATATGCAGGCTATGGATAACAAAAAAGTTCACACAATGATTGTGCCGTTGAGCAGCTCTGTTCAATCTCATTTACGTATAATTTCATTTTTAGCCAGCCTTTTAAAAAGGCCAGATTTCAGGAAAGCGCTTGAACTAAAACTTGAGTTCAGTGAGATTTATTCTCTCATGAGTCACTTTTAGTTTAAGAAGCATATAAAAATTTTTAGGGGTTTTATTATGGACACAAAAGGAATTGCTGCCGTTGCAAAATCAATCCGCAGTCTGTCAATCGATGCTATCCAGAAAGCAAAATCAGGTCATCCTGGACTCCCGCTTGGATGTGCTGAACTAGCTGCTGTTTTGTACGGAGAGGTTCTAAAACACAATCCGGCGGATTCAAAATGGGCAGACAGAGATCGTTTCGTTCTTTCTGCAGGTCATGGCTCAATGCTGCTTTATTCAATTCTTTATTTAAGCGGCTACAAAGTTACTTTGGACGATATTAAAAATTTCCGTCAGGTTGGTTCGGTTTGTCCTGGACATCCTGAATATGGCTGGACAGACGGTGTAGAAAATACTTCCGGTCCACTTGGTCAGGGAATTGCGCTCGCTGTGGGAATGGCTCTCGCAGAATCAATTGAAGCTGCAAAATTCAATAAGGGCGGACACAAAATTGTAGATCATTATACTTACGCTCTTTGTGGCGAAGGTTGTCTGGAAGAAGGCGTTTCTTCGGAAGCAAGTTCTTTTGCAGGACACAATAAACTTGGAAAACTGATTGTTTTTTATGATCAGAATAAAATTTCAATTGACGGTTCTACAGACATTACTTTTACAGAAGATATTGGCAAACGCTACGAAGCTTACGGCTGGCAGGTTTTAAAAGGTGACATGTATAATGTTAAAGGTCTTTTAAAACTTATAGAAAAGGCAAAAGCATGCACAGACAAACCTTCTTTAATCATGCTTAAATCAACAATCGGAAAATTTGCTCCAAAAGAAGGAACTTCGGCTGTTCACGGAGAACCACTTGGAGATGCCGATGTTGCAGCAACAAAAAAGAATCTTGGAATAAATCCGGAAGAATTCTTCTATGTTGATCCAGATGCTTTGCGCTATTTTAATGACAAAAAAGAAGATTTTGCAAAAAAGCAGGCTGACTGGCAGAAAGAATTTGACATTTGGGCAAAAGAGAATCCAGAACTCTTAAAGCAGTGGAATGCAGGCTTTGCAGGAACTGCAGACGGAAGTGCAGAAGATCCTGTTTACGAAGCTGGAGCAAATGTCGCAACTCGTACAGCAAGCGGCGATATGATCAATGTAATGGGATTGAGATATTCAAGCCTGGTTGGTGGAAGTGCCGACTTAAAAGGTTCAAATAAATCAGGAATGAAGTGCGACGGTGGAACTTATACTCCAGAAAACCGCTCAGGTCGTTCAATTGAATACGGAATCCGTGAATTTGGAATGGCAGGCGAAGCTCTTGGTATGTGCGCTCACGGTGGAATTCGTCCTTTCGTTGCAACCTACCTTGTTTTTAGTGATTATATGAGACCTTCAATTCGTCTTGCTTCGATTATGAAGCAGCCTGTAATTTACGATTTAACACACGATTCTATTTATGTTGGCGAAGACGGTCCTACACACCAGCCGATTGAACAGCTTGCATCGTTAAGGGCAATTCCTGGAGTTCAGGTTTTGCGTCCAGGTGATGCTGAAGAAACTGTTGAAGCATGGCACATTGCAATGGAAAGCAAAGATCATCCGGTTGTGCTTGCCCTTACAAGACAGAATGTTCCTGTTTATGCAAAGGAAGATGCAGACTGGAAGAATTCAATTAAAAAAGGTGCTTACGTTGTAAAGACAGGAAGCGAAACTCCAGACGTTACAATTGTTGCAACTGGTTCAGAGGTTTGTATGGCTTTGGATGCTGCAAAAAAAGCAGAAGGAAAGAGCGTTCGCGTTGTTTCTGTTCTTGATAAAAAACTTTTTGAAAGCGACGAAGACTTTATGAATAAGGTTCTTGGTGGTGCAAAGCGCGTAATTGTTGCAGAAGCAGGCTGTTCTACTGGTTGGGAAGCAATTGCAACTTCTAGAAAAGATCTGTTTACAATCGACCGCTTTGGAGAATCTGGTCCAGGCAAAAAAGTTGCAGAATCTTTAGGATTTACTGCTGACAAACTTGCTGAACTGATCAACAACTAGATTTTTTTAGTGCCGTCCGTGGTGTTTATTCCATAGTTATTGGAAAGCCCGACGGCACAATTTTTTTTGTGCCGAAACTTTTATATAAAAATAAATCTACTTATTTTTCTAAACTTTTCTTACTTCTAATAAAACTTACAATGCCGAGCGTAATTCCACCGGCAATCATTAACATGCACAGAATCTGCCCTGTAGAAATATTTAAAAACGATGAGTTTATATAAATCGGAGCATTTGAATCTGTTGCAAATCTAAAACCAATGTCAGAGTCTGGCTCGCGGAAATATTCAATAAAAAAGCGGAAAACGCCATAACCTGTCGTATAAAGGGCTGAAGAAAAACCGTCAAATGGCTTTTTCTTGTGCAAAGCCCAGATTATTAAAAACAGTACGATTCCTTCAAAAAAAGCTTCGTAGAGCTGGCTTGGGTGGCGCGGAAGATTTACAAAAGTGCCGGTAAGTTGAATTCCACAATTTTCCGCAAATTCTCTTACCCATTGAATTGAAGTAGAAAATCTTTCTGCATGTGGAAAAACAATTCCCCACGAAGCGCTTGTAATGCGGCCGTAAAGTTCACCATTTAAAAAATTGCCCAGACGGCCAAAAGTGTAGCCGAGCGGAATTGCTGTTACCATTGCGTCGATCCATTTTAGTGTTGGACGTTTGTTTTTTTTGCACCAGAAAATCATTCCGATTAAACCGCCGATAAATCCGCCGTGGTAGCTCATTCCTGCAAGCCCGGTAAATTGTCCGTCTGAATTGAACGGCCAGAAAATTAACCAGGGTTTTTTCCAGTAAACGCCGGAAGTGTCATAAACGAGTGTTGAAAAAATTCTTGCGCCAATTAAAAGAAAAACGATTCCAGTTGCAATAAAATTAAAAATGTCTTCTTCCGTTGCCTTTTTTAACTGACCGTTTTTGTCTACAGAATCAAGAGCGCCTTCTTTTAACAGTTTTTTTAAGATAAAGAATGCTGTTCCAAAGGCAAAAATGTACATTAAACCATACCAGCGGATCAGCCCAAGAACCGGCACTCCAGGAAAAATTTCCGGATGAATCCACGACGGATAATTGATGTAAAGCGGTAGAAAATTCATTTATAAATCCTTTTTCTTCAATTTTTTTAATTTGTTTTTGCTGCAGTTAAACTTTAAAACCCTGAGAAGCTGCTTTTACGAGTTTTGACTTTAACAGCAGGTTTTCGTTTTTCAACTGGTTTATTTCGTACTGCTGCGTTTTTATCGTTTCTGCTAATTCTCCCATGCTCAGCGCGCCAGTTCCGACAAGGTCTTCTACAAAAGAAAGTTTTTGTGAATAATCGTCACTTGCTTCTTCTGCGGCTACTTCATAGGTTGAATCAAGATCCTGGTTTTCAAAATCTGCAAATTGAACAGTTTCGCTCTGTAGAATTTTTTCTGCAATTCTATAAATTGCCTGGCTTATAACTGCGTTTGGTTTGTAAACCACAACTGGAAGCCTGGAAGACAAAGCCTTGTCCTGTAACATGTCGCGGTACATAACGCCAAGAGATTCTACATCAATTCCTAAATATTGCTGGCAGGAACGGCGGATTTTTAATGCTTTGTCTGCATCCTTTGGTTCGTCAATCATATTCATTACAAGACGCGGATGAAACTGTGCCATTTTCTGTTCAAAAACAGCTGCATTTTTTGGATCGACGGTTCTTAAGGCTTCTATCATTTTTGGAATATAAAGCCTTTGCAATGAAGAAGAATCGTTTTTTAAGCTTTCAAGATATTTTGCAGCAGGACTGTCTCTTTTAAACGAACTGGACATAAGACGGAATACTGCGTTTTTTAAGAAAAGATAGCCGTTGAGAGTTGCCGTAACGGTTGGGGCTGTAACAATGATTCCCTGTGGAGAAAGTAAAAATAAATCGAGAATTGTAAGATGAGTTCCAGCGCCAAGGTCAATAATCAGGTAGTCGCATTTGTTTTCGAGTTCGCGGAATTTTTTAATTATTGAATTTTTTTGAAAAGTCTTTAAAGTGCTCAAGCCCGGAATTTCTGAATCACCGGCAATAAAAGAAACGTTTTCGTATTCTGTCGGAACGATGATTTCTTCAAATTTGCTTTCGCCCGTAATAAATGTGCCGATTCCTTTTTTTGCGGCAAACTGTCCTATTACAAGGTGAAGGTTAGAAGCTCCAAGGTCAAGATCTGCCAGAATTACTTTTTTGCCAGCCTGCCCGAGCGTTATTGCGAGATTCGCGGAAAGAAGACTTTTTCCAACGCCCCCTTTACCACTCGCGATTGGAATAATTTGCATGGTTGTATTCTATCATAGTGGAAATTTAAAATACAGTGGAATTAAAGGACGTCTTAATCTGATAAATGGGTCTGCTTGCCTTAAAATAAGCAGAAGTCTAAAATAATCCGTATGAAAAAAATCAGTCGTTTTTTTAATATTCTAGCTGTTTATCTTTTTACGGCTATTTTTGCTTCACAGTGTTTTGCACAATCTTCTTCTGCTACTGCTTCAAATTCTTCAAAAAAATCAAAACAATACATGGAAATGATAAACGGTGTTTTTGACTTTGTTCAGCGCAACTATGTTGACGAAGTTGATCCGGAAGTTCTTTACACAGGCGCATTAAAAGGAATGCTTGGCGCGCTCAACGATCCTTACACTGTTTATCTTGATAATTCAACTTTTAGAAGTTTAAACGACACAACAAAAGGTCAGTTTGGTGGAGTTGGACTTTCTATTTCTAAACCTTTTGAATCCACTGCCGAAAAACCAGCATATGTCGAAGTTGCTTCTCCGGTAGAAGACACTCCAGGTTTTAGAGCAGGAATTCAGGCCGGGGATTTGATTATTTCTGCAAATGGAACTGACACTTCTAAAATTACAATGGACGAAGTTTTAGACATTTTGCGCGGACCTGTCGGCGAAACCGTAGATCTCGTAATTCGTCGCGGAAAGAATATTGAATTTCCTGTTACATTAAAACGTGCAATTATTGAAGTTCCAACTGTAAAATACGGAACAATTAAAGACGTAAAAAAAGCAGGAACTGTCGGCTATATCCGCATAATTGAATTTATTCCTCAAACTGCAGAACGTGTTCAGCAGGCTTTGGATTCATTCAAAAAAGAAAAAATTTCTTCCCTCATAATTGATTTAAGAAATAATCCTGGCGGCTTAATTACTTCTGTTGTTGATGTTGCTGACAAATTTATTGATAACGGCCCGATTGTTTCTACAAAAAGCCGTCTTGCATTTGAAAATTCTGTATTTACGGCAAGTCCTCGTAAAACGACTTTTAATAAAGACATTCCGATTGTTGTTTTAATAAATAAAGGTTCGGCTTCGGCGTCGGAAATTCTTTCTGGAGCGTTAAAAGACAATCATCTGGCTTATCTCGTTGGTCAGCGCACTTACGGAAAAGGCTCAGTTCAGCAGGTTCTTCCACTTTCTTCAACAGATGGAATAAAAATTACAATGGCGCGCTATTATACTCCAAGCGACACAAATATTGATAAAATTGGAATTCCTCCAGACAGAGAAGTTTTATTCCCGGAATTTGGAGAAGAAGGCGACAAACAATACACTGAACTTATAAAAAGTAACGAAATTGAAACAATCGTTGATGGAAATTCATCTTTGCCGGAAGAAAAAATTGCTTCAATTGCAGAAGATTTGCATAAAAAATATCCGTCAATAGAAAGCGTTTATCTTAGAAAGCTTGTAAGAAACGAAGTTTATCGTACAAAGGGTGCAATGCTTTACGATCTTGATTGGGATATTCAACTTACGGCAGCTCTTGATATTTTAAGCGGCTCAAAGGAAGATTTTGAAAAACTCGTAAAAAATACAAAAACTCTCAAGGAATTGCAGGACGAAGCCTCTCTGGCAGAAAATCAGTCCGAAGCAAAAAATTAAAGGCGAATGCGGCAGTTTGTTTCTGAGACAGCACCAGACAAAAAAGGTCTCATTGAACTTAGCGGTAAAGACTTCCGTTATTTTAAGCAGGTTTTGCGTCTTTGTGCCGGAGATATGGTTTTTGTCAGAATTCCTGAAGGCAAACTTATAAGCATGACTCTTGCAAAAATTGACGAAAAAGCGCGGCGACTTACATTGCAGCTTTGTGATTCAGCTGTTACGCAAAATGAAAATTCTTCGTCGGAAAATCAAAGTGAATACAAGGCAGAAGTAAATTTTTATTTGTTTCAGTTTGTTGCAAAAGGTCCTAAAATGGATTTAATTGTTCGCCAGGCAAGTGAATGTGGAGTTTTAAAAGTGATTCCTGTTCTTGGCGACTTTAGCCAGAAAGGCGGGAAAGAAAAAAACTTCAGGAATGCCCGCTACGAAAGAATTATAAAAGAAGCCCGGCAGCAGAGCGGAAGCCCTGTTTCTACAGAAATTTCAGAAACTAAAACTCTTGAGCAGGCCTGTGACTTTTGGAATCAATTAACACAACAGAATAAAGACGAAAGTTTTGCCTGTGTTTTATACGAACGCAGTGAAAAAACAAAAAATCTGTTTAAGGCTTTGTCAGAATATAAAACAATAAAAAACTGTGCTGTTTTTTGCGGTGCAGAAGGTGGAATAAGCCCAGACGAAATTGAATTTTTAACGGGGCAGAACATTATTCCAATTCACTTTGAAACAAACATTCTGCGGTGCGAAACAGCAGCCTTGTATGGCATTGCCTGTGTGCAGAATGCAATAACGGAGAAAAATCAATGGCAGACAACGAATTAAGTTCAGAAAACACAAAAATCAAAAGAATTGACATGCTTGGCGTTCCTGTCGATGTCTGTAATTTAGAAGATATGGATGGAACAATCCTCGAAATTCTTGCAAAACCTGGAACAAAACATATTGTATTTTTGTCTATCTGGGATTTGCTGAAAGGACGCAAACAGAAAAAAACATTCAGCAAATATTTAAAATCTGCAGATTTAATTCTTCCTGTTTCTAAAAGTATTCTTTGGGGCGCACGTTTCTTAAAAAAAACTGAGCCTGTAAGATACAATCCTTTTTCTGCTGTAATTTCTATTTTGTCGGCAATGGAAAATCATTATAAATCGTTATTTTTGCTTGGCGGACACAGAAAATCTTTGCAAAAGGCCGAAAGCAACGTTCGTTCAACTTTTCCAAACCTGCAGATTGTCGGACGTTATGTCGGTTATTATTCAAAAGAAGTTGAAGAAGATATTGTTCAGGCAATTTACAAATCTTCTCCTTCGCTTGTAATTGTAAGCGATGGAATTAAAGAAAAAAATCTCTGGGCTTACAATAGACGAAATAATTTTTCTTCGAGCATTTTTTTGTATTATCGCGATTGTATCGGAATTTTTTCTGAGCGTGTAAAACGGGTTGATGAACGTACTTTTGAACGTGGACTTGAAATCTGGCCGGAAATTATCCGCAATCCATTAAAAATATTTCTCATTTTTCCGTATATCCGTTATATAATGTTAGTGGTTTGGTACAGACTTTTTAAAAGAAACTCGTAGAGAGCTTATTTGAATTGTAATGTAATTTTTTTGTCTCAAAACAAAAAATTTGTAAAACTCTGCACAAGAGCTTTACCCGATGAATGTTTTGTTACGGTTTTAGAATCTTTAAAATCGTTAAAATCCTGCCTTGAAAAATTAAAAAACTGTGTAGTCCTGTGTGATTTTGACTTTTTCCAGGGTGATGAAGTTCTGACTAGAATCAAAGAAAAAAACGGACACAAACTTTTCTTTCTTACGACGCGTATTCACGGGTGTTTAAAATCTTCGCAATCTGTTGTGCAGTTTCCATTTGGTTTTTCTCGTATTTTAACTGCAATTGAATTGAATTTAGAAAGAGAAGTAAAAAGTTCACCACTGCAAAAAAACATTTTACGGCAGATTTCCGGTTCTTCTTTTTTTATAAAAAAACTTCGTACTGAAATCTTAGAAGCTTCAAAATTTAGGGAACCGGTTTTAATTACCGGCGAAAGCGGAACTGGAAAATCTTTTGTAGCAAAAATTCTTCATTCGATAAGCAAAGAAGGTCTTGAAGGCAGGGAACTTGTTATAGAAAATGTTTCTGCAATTTCTCCTGGTTTGATCGAAGCAGAACTTTTTGGTTGTGAAGCTGGCGCTTATACAGATTTAAAAAATGAACGCAACGGTTTGCTTGGGCGCGCTCATAAAAGTTCAATTTTTTTAGACGAAATTGGAGATTTTCCGGTAAATTTGCAGCCAAAACTTTTGCTTGCAGTTCAGGAAGGGCTCATCCGAAAACTTGGAAGCGACACAAGCCGTTATGTGGACGTAAGATTCATTTTTGCAACAAACAGAGATTTAAAAAAGAGAATAAAAGAAGGGCTTTTCCGCGAAGATTTATTTTACAGAATCTGTGCAACTCAAATTCATATTCCGCCGTTAAGGGAACATAAAGAAGATATAAGCGAAATTGCCAGTGATTTTTTTAAGAAAAAAGAATTAAATTTTTCACTTTCTGTTCAGGCGCTCGAAAAACTAAAAAATTACGACTGGTCTGGAAACGTGCGTGAGCTTGAACACACACTTTTACGCAGTGCCAGAAGTTGTCAGGAAAATATTATTACTCCGGAGCTGATTCGTTTTTAGAAGCAAGGCCTGCGGCTTTTGTAAAAACTTTTTCGATATAAGATGCTTCGCCTTCGCTCAATGAAGCGCGAGAAAGAATTCCCCGCCAGAAATTTTCCATGTCGGGCCTGCCGGTTATTTTAAAAAAGCCGATTTTTTGTAGACTGTCTGCGATTGTTTCTACAGTTTTGTCTAAGCGTTCAAGATTTACACTTTTGTAGCCTGGGCTTACTTTTGTGTTTTTTCTAAAAAGTTCGTAGGCAATTATCTGTACTGCATGAGAAAGATTTAAAGAAGCAAAACCTTCTGAAGAAGGAATTGTAACTCCGAGCGTACATTCAGCGAGTTCTTCGTCGGAAAGTCCCGTGCGTTCGTTTCCAAAAACTGCTGCAACTTTTTGACCTTCGTTAGAATTTGTTCCAGCGGTTTTTGATGCAAGTTCTGCAAATTCTTCTGGAAGGAGAAGTTTGTCTTTTCGTTTTTTTCCTCGGCGTCTGGTTGTTCCTGCACAAATGGCGCAGTCTTTTGTTGCGTTTGTGATTGAGTCAAAAAATTTTGCGTTTTCCCAGATGTCTGCAGCGTGAATTGCCAGGCGGCGGACGTGTTCGTCGTCGTAATCTTCTCTTTTGCCGACAATGCGTAAATCTGAAAGTGAATTATTTGCCATTCCGCGGCATACGGCGCCAACGTTCCGGCTTTCGTCTGGATTAACAAGCACAATTGCAATTTTGGATAAGTCCATTTTTTCCTCAGAATAATAAAAATTAACCCTTGCATTGTACGTTTTTTGAAGAATTTCCGCTATAATTGGCGCAAATTATGAAAATTTTTGAAAATAAAAAAGCCTTTGTTCTTGGTGGAAGCGGAGGAATTGGTTTTGAAGTTGCCAGAGTTCTGCTAAAAAACGGTGCTGATTTAACGATTCACGGAAGAAATAAAGAAAAAACTGATTCTGCTGTAAAGATTCTGGAAAGAGAATTTTCTGACAAAAAAATAAAAACTGTTTTATTTGATTTTGACAAAGAAAATTTTGAAAATCTTGAAAAATCTTTGGTTTTTGAGGAAGTAAAAAAAACAGACATTCTTTGTGTCTGCTATGGTCCGTTTTTGCAGAAAAGTCTTGATGCAACCCGATTAAAAGACTGGCAGAAAACTGCGCTTTTGGATTATGCCTTGCCTGGTTTTTTAGTGAGTGCTGCCTTGCCAGATATGAAAAAGAATAATTTTGGAAGAATTCTTTTATTTGGTGGAACTGGAACAAATTTTAGAAATGAATTTTTTACAAATGCAGCCTACGCCGGGGCAAAAACCGGAATCGGAATAATTGTACAGTCTGTGGCAGCAGAATTTGCTGATTATGGAATTACATGCAACGCAATTTTGCCGGGTTTTGCTGAAACTCAATACATTGACAAAAATTTGAGCGAAACATTAAAGAAAAAAATGCCTGGCAACAAACTTATCTGTCTTGAATCGATTGCAAAAAGTGCGGATTTTTTACTGACAAATCCTGATTTAAACGGAGTTTTATTAAAGGTTGATCGTGGCTGGTCTGCTTATAAAAACTACGCCGGATTGTAGTACCGCGAAGCGTTCCGCAGCGTAAGCGGAGGAATGAGCCGCGCAAGACGGCGAAGTACGAAAAGCCGGAAAAACGTCCATAAAAAGTGACAGAATGTCCAAAATCTCTAGTCCTGAATAAAATCGTAAATTGACTAACGGTTTTATTTGGGGTATAATCTGTTTTGTATCTTTTAGGTGGTAGGATTTTTATGAGTAACAATAACATTGTTCCTGGATTTAATGATGAAAAGGATGACAGCCTCAAAATAAATCTAGAGAAAGTTCCTGAAATTGAAAACTGCTTGACAATTTATTTGTCGGGATACATTGACACGTACAATTCCAGTTTTTTTCAGAAGAGAATTGCTCGTGTTGTTGAATCTGGCTATGTTAAACTGATTTTTAACTGTGCTTCGTTAAACTATGTTTCTTCAACAGGAATTGGTTCTTTTACAGCATTTTTAAAAATGGTAAAACCAAAGAATGGCGACGTTGTTCTTTTGGAAATTCAACCAAAGGTTTATGAAGTTTTCCAGCTTTTGGGATTCAGTCAGTTCTTTAATATTAAGGACACAATGGGCGATGCAATAAATTTCTTTAAGCAGGGTGCGCCTGTAGAAGAAAGTGTATTCCCGAAAATTTTTAGTTGCCCGGTTTGTTCTAAGAGATTAAAGGCAACAAGAAGCGGACGTTTCCGCTGTTCTGAATGTAAATCAATTCTTGCAATTGATCAGCAGGGCCAGGTTTTTCTTGGTTAATTGAATTTTAAGATAAAAATTGAATCCGTTGGCATGGGCTGACGGATTTTTTTTTGTAAAATAAAACAGGTTGTGGATAACTTGTGGACGTTTGTGTGCAGATTGTGGATAAATTGTTTAGAAGCGTGTGGAAATGTGGCTGTATACTGTGGATAAAAAGTGAGTTTGTGTGTATAAAATAAAAATAGTCAGATTTGTTTTGTTTAATTCTTTGTATTATAAAGAATTAAATTATTGGTAAATTAAAGAGAATCTGCATTTTCTTTTAATAATGGCATCTTTGAATGCCGAAAATTTAATAACTAACGAAAGTTTGTGTTAACAAGTTGTGGATAACTTGTGATTTTGGAGTGTAAACCTGATGAAAAACGCCCTGAACATGATTATTTATTATTTTGCC
The DNA here is from genome assembly GCA_963659855.1 of Parabacteroides distasonis. Taxonomy (GTDB): domain Bacteria; phylum Spirochaetota; class Spirochaetia; order Treponematales; family Treponemataceae; genus Treponema_D. The sequence continues at coordinate 39,688 of CAVKVK010000003.1, forward strand.
GTAGTGATTTTAGGGACTGTTGTTGCAGCCTTAATTTATATGATTTGCTGTGATTTGACGGTTCTGGTAGCGGGCGAAAAATTAAAAGTTTTTTGCTGGGATTTTTTTCTGCATGGGCTTGTTGTAATGTTTCCTCTGGTGGCTAGTTTTGCACTTGGATTTTTGATTTTTTATGGAATAAGACACAACGAAAATCATTTTATAAGGCTGGCAGCATACAGTTTTTTGTGTGCACTTACGTGGATTGTTTTTATTCCGCTGTGTTTTAATTTGCAGCAGACTTATGAATCTTCTTTTGCGGAAAATTACGAAATACAAAAACTTTCTTCCGGATATTTTAGAGAAAAAAATGGAAATGTTTTTTATTTTTCGAGAATTACAGAAAACGGCGAAGCTGATGGAGTTTTTATTGATTTATTGGGTGTTACTGGCGAAAGTGGAAAAGTTGTAAGATTTACAAATTCTAAACTTGCAGATGATTTTTCCAGCGATTTTGCAGATTCTCTTGTAAAAGATGCAATAAAACTTCCATTGGTTGTTAGTGTTCCTGTTAAAGTTTATTCAACCTTAATGGAATATGCGCGTAATGCCTGGAGCGGTGGAATTGGACAATGGCTGGGATTTTTGAGTTTTGCTCTGGCTTTGTGTTCTGTAATTGCTTTTCAGTATTCGAGTGGCTGGAGACTTATTAACGGACTTTCTGTAATGTTTTTTGCAGGCCTTGTCTGTCTTGTTAATTACGGATTTTATTGTGGAATGATTTTTAAAAATACTCGGAATGTGTGGAATTCATATTTTATGGAACTTTCAAAAAAAAACACCGGCTTTTTACAGAATTTGTTTTCTGCAGAAGAGCCGATGCTCATTTTTATAAATCTTGTGATTTTTGCAGTAATTTTGATTACTGGAATTTTTTTGTTTGCTTTTAAATACAAAAAACGAGAAGGAGTTGAATAATGAAAAGGGCAATTGCAATAATTTTTTCGTATGCGGTTTTGAGTTTTGCCCTTTGTCTGGGAATTTCTTCTTTTATTGGAAACCTGCCGCCGCTTTTGGACGAATTCAGGCGCACTTACATTTTATGCCGCGGACTTTTGTATTTTTTTAGAATTTTACCGGCAGTTCTTTGTTCCGGTTATCTGGTTGCCATGGCGGTTGAATTTGGCATGGATTCTGAAAAAGCTTTTATGCGTTTTAGCTCCGCAATTATGACGCAATTTAAGAAAGTTGTAATTTTTTCTGTTTGCCTGGTTACAATAATCACTTTTATGGCAGAAATTGCTAAACCTTTAGTTCAACGCAAAAAAAATTATGCAGAAAATTCAATCAGATTGATGAGCGAATACATAAGACTTGGAAACGAATGTCTTGCCGACGAAAATTATGTGCTTGCCCACCGTTACGGAACTCAGATCTTAAAAATTCGGCCTTTAAGCCCGGAAGGAAAGAATTTAATTGATAAATCAGAAGTAGTTTTAAAATCAATTAAAAAAATCGCGCCACAGGAAACTTTTACTGCCAGCGAAGAACAAATTTCAGATGAAATTTCTGGAGAAACTGTAACTTCGCTTATAGAAAAATCAAAAAATGCTGCACAAAAAAAGCAATGGTTTGAATCTCATTATTATGCAGAACTTGCATCTTTTGCCGGCAACGAAAAAGACATAAATATAAAAGAAGCGCGCCGCCTTGCAAGTGTTGCCTGGAATGAATTGCAGTCAGCTTCTGTTTCTGCAAAAACAAAGGATCAGATTCTTTTTGCAAAAAAACGCAGTGCTTACAAAGCTTTGATGGAAGGAAACAATATTGAATCATATTATCAGTTTCTGGATATTTCTAAGCAGGATGAAACCTGGGCTTCGGATCCAGATGTTACCAGGTTTTTGACAATTGCACAGAATCGCGTTGAAAATCAGTATTTTTTTATTGATGAAACAGAAAAACTTGAATCTTTCGAAACCTTTATGAACGTTTATTTTACGATAAAGCACAGTTCTGGAAACACAGACGTTGTTTACATTCGTGGAATTACGCCTGTTTATAATAGCGGAAGAATGGTTCAGTATTTGAGGAATTTAAATGTTACGACATTTTCTAAAAATGGAAGTTTTGTAAAATCCATGAAAGTGCCGTATGCAAAAATGGTTTCGGTGGCTGTAAGCGATTTTGATGAAGAAACCCGCGAGGAACTTGAACTTGATAAAAATGTAAAAAGAATTCCGTATATTCTGTTAGAAAGTGTTGACCGCAATGAACGAGGAAAAAAGATTATTCCTGAATATCAGTTTGCGGATTATCTGCGGGTTGAACAAAAGAAAAACGAAAATTCGTTGATTCTTGCAATTTCTTATGATGATTTTAATACAGCCTGTGAACAAAGTGCCGGCTTGGAAGAAATGCGTCTGGATTCTTTAATGAAAATATCAGAAAAGGCAGAAAAACTCGGATTTTCCAGAGAAGTTGCCGGCGCTTATTTAATAAAGAGAATTACGTATCCGGTTATAATGTTTGTATTTCTGCTGTTTTTGTCGAGCCTTGCCTGGAATTTTAGAATTAAAAAAGAACAACTGTTTAAGTTTATCTGGATTTTTATAATTCCTGTGTGCACACTTGCCTGTGATACTTTGATGCAGGTTATAATTGCAATTGCAGATTTATTTAACTTTTTGTTTGTCGTTGAACTTGGAAGTGCCAGTTTGATGGCAAGCCTTGTTTTGTGGATTGTAATTCTGTTTTTTGATGCAATTTATTTTGTAATGCGAAGGAATTCGTAAGAAAAGTGACGAGAGATTTTCCTGAACGAAACTGCCAGAGACTGACAGTTTTGTTCAGGAAAAATCAATTTTATTTTACTTCTACGCGTTTTATGTGTGCGCCGAGACTTTGCAATTTTTCTACAAGATGATCGTAGCCGCGTTCAATCTGGTAAATGTTTGAAATTGTTGATTCTCCGTGGGCTACCATTGCAGCAATAACCATTGCCATTCCTGCTCTTACGTCTGGAGAAACTAAATTATCTCCATGGAGAGTGCAGGGACCAGAAACAACGGCTCTGTGCGGATCGCAAAGTGTAATGCGGGCTCCCATGCTTATGAGCTTATCTACAAAGAACATCCGGCTTTCGAACATTTTTTCAAAAATAAGGACTGTTCCCTCTACCTGAGTTGCAATTACAGTCATTATTGAAGTTAAATCTGGCGGAAATCCCGGCCATGGAGAGTCGTCAATTTTTGGAATCATTCCTCCAAGATCTGTATTAACTTTCATTTCCTGTCCAAGCGCTACTGTAAGTGTGTCGCCTTCGATTACCCATGAAATTCCAAGTTTGCCGAATGCTACACGAAGCGGACGCATATCTTCTGCACGAACGCCTGTAATTGTAATTGAACCGCGGGTTGCCGCAGCAAGTCCAATGTAAGAACCAATTTCCATAAAGTCCGGGCCGATTGCAAAATCAACTCCATGCAGTTTTTTTACACCATCGATAAAGAGAATATTTGAACCGATTCCAGAAATTTTTGCTCCCATACTTGCAAGCATGTTGCATAAATCCTGAACGTGTGGCTCAGAAGCTGCATTTGTAATCTTTGTTTTGCCTTCTGCCAGAACTGCTGCCATTACAGCGTTTTCTGTTGCTGTTACGGAAGTTTCGTCTAAGAAAATGTCTGCGCCTGCTAATTTGTTTGAAGTAAATGCAAAAGGACCGTCAACTGTAATTCTAGCGCCGAGTTCCTGGAGGGCAAGAAAGTGTGTGTCGAGCCTTCTTCTGCCGATTACGTCTCCGCCCGGAGGTGGCATTATGGCCTTGCCGGTTCTTGCAATGAGCGGACCTGCAAAAAGAATTGAAGCACGGATTTTTTTGCTCAGTTCGCCCGGAATGTCTGAGCGTTCAATTTTTTTTGCTTCGATTTTCCAGGTGTGGGCTGCGATCTTTTCTACGGAAGCTCCGAGAGATTGAAGAATTGAGAGCATAACCGTAGTGTCTTCAATATCCGGAATATTTCTTAAAATGACTGTTTCTTCTGTTAAGAGCGAAGCTGCAATGCACGGAAGTGCTGAGTTTTTGTTGCCGCTTGCTGCGATTGTTCCGCGGATTGGAATTCCGCCTTCGATTTTGTATTCAAACATATAAAAACTCCAGTGTTTTTAATTATTCTGCCTTACATAAGTTTATCAGAACTTCGAGAGCTTTGCTCATTTCGTTTAAGCTTGCCCATTCACTTTTTGAATGAAAATTGTGTCCGCCCGTAAAAATATTTGGTGTTGGAATTCCCATTTCCGTAAGACGCGAACCGTCTGTTCCTCCACGAATCGGTGGAAAAACTGGTTCAATTCCTGAAGCGCGGTATGCGTCTACAAGGTTTTTAACTGTTTCTGGTGATTTTTCGAGGCCTTCCTTCATATTTGCATACTGAAAAACATGTTTTACCTGGACTGTTCCGCCAAATGTTTGGGCTACTGTCTGCGCAATGCTGTCGACTAAAGCTGTGCGCTCGCTCATTCCTTCGTGGGTAAAGTCGCGCAAAAAAACAGTCACTTTTGAATTTTCAATTGAGCCTGAAATTTCCATTGGGGCAAAAAAGCCCTGCATTCCGTCTGTGGCTTCCGGGCTTTGGGTTTGTGGAAGCGAAGCTACAAAACTAGACGCCATTGTAACTGCGTTTACCATTTTTCCGCGTGCTGTTCCTGTGTGCGTTGAAACTCCGGTAAACAAAACTTCGCTTTTGAGTGCATTAAAACATTCTGTTTCGAGCTCTCCGAGGTTGCCACCGTCTACAGTGTAGGCTTGTGTTGAACGAATTAAGTTTAAAGGAACGTTGTCCATGCCATGCCCGGTTTCTTCGTCCGGGCTAAAGCAGACTTCAATCATTCCGTGTTTTAGTTGTGGATTAGTAAAGAGATAGTGTAAGGTTTGCATTATTTCTGCAATGCCGGCTTTGTCGTCCGCACCAAGCAAGGTTGTGCCGTCTGTAGAAATAATTGTGTCGCCGTCTTTTTGTGTAACTTGAGGTTTTATGTTTTTGCCTGAACATTCTTCTACAGTGTCCATGTGGGCAAGAAGACAGAAAGATTTTTTGTTTTCTGCGCCACTGGAAGCTGGAAGAAGCCCATAAACGTAGCAATGTTCTGTAATTTGAACATTCTGTAAGCCAAAATCTGTTAATTCTTTTTGAAGAAGGCTGGCAAGGTCAAATTGCCGGTCTGTTGAAGGTTGAATTCCCTGGTCAGCGCATGAACTGTCGCTGGTTGTCCAGATCTGTACATATCGTAAAAAACGCTCAAGAAGCAGTTTTTTTTGTTCATCGGAAATAAAAGTCATAAAAACATTATAGAAAAAAAATAAGCAAAAAGCCACCAAAGAAAAATCAGCGGCAGAAATATCATTTTTATTTTTATGTTTCTATTGACAGTAACGCTTTGTAGTTGTATTGTTTCTTTAGATAGTAACAAAAGATAATGTAACGCAAGCGTTAGGGATTGAAAGGGTGAGCGCAGCGAAAACAAACGCGTAGCGTTTGGTCGAAGGCGAAAGCCGTAGCCCTGCAAAGCCCGACCTGCCGCAAGGCAGGGAACGCCCAGATTTGGAGAAAAATATGACAGAAAATCTTGATTCAGTTTATAAGTGCATTTCCAGTGAACGTTATACGCCTTATTCTTTGGCGCGGAAGATTGGAGCTGTGGCGATTCTGGAGTCGGCGAGTTTTGCAAAGGGCAGGGAACGCTATTCAATTTTGATGACGGAAGAAGCTTTTAAAATCGTTCAGGACGATGACGGCGTTGCTTTTTTGATTGAAGGCGAGAGAGTTCCTTTTGCTGCGACGGAAGATTCGCTTGACGCTCTTGGCCGGAAAAAGCCTGCCGATATTCTTGACGCTCTTTTGTATGTTGCAAGCGAGCACAAAAATTTTGAAAAAACAGCCGATATTCCGGTTCCGGCGTCTGGAATGGGTTATTTGAGCTATGAATTTGCGCGCAGATGTGACAATATACGTTTTTTTGAGCAGGAAGACGAGCTTGGAATTCCTGAAAGCCTTTTTATTGCAGGGCACATTTACATTGTTTTTGACCATTTTACCGAAACAATGCACATTTTTGGCTTTAACTACAACGAGCACAAAATTGACATTAACGCGGCGGTTGAACGTCTTGTAAAGAGAATCAACGACATGGATTTTTCGTATGTTGATGCAGGGCCGGAAAAGTTTGAATACAAAATTCTGACAGACATAGAACAGTCAAAAAAAGAATATGTTCAAAAGGTTGAAGAATTAAAAAAGCACATTATTGACGGAGACATTATTCAGGCGGTTCCGAGCCGTCGTGTGCAGATTGAATGCAAGGCAAGCGCAATGCAGGTTTACGGAAAGCTCCGCAAGGTAAATCCGTCGCCTTATATGTTCTATCTTGATTTTGGAAATTTCCAGCTGACAGGAGCTTCGCCTGAAAGCCTTGTCCGCGTTCGTGAAGGAAAAGCGTCGATTCATCCGATTGCAGGAACAATCCACCGCGGAAAAAACGAGGCAGAAGACGAAGAATTGAGCAGAACTTTGAGGGAAAATCCAAAGGAGCGTGCCGAGCATCTTATGCTTGTTGACCTTGCAAGAAACGATCTGGGCCGTGTCTGCAAAAGCGGAAGCGTTACAGTTCCGCAGTATATGGAATGTGAGCGTTACAGCCACGTAATTCATCTTGTGTCGAACACCGAAGGACTTGTAAAGGAAGGCGTAAAGCCGATTCAGGTTTTGAGAGCATCGTTTCCGGCAGGAACAGTTTCTGGGGCGCCAAAAATCAGTGCAATGCAGATTTTGAGCGGACTTGAAAAAACAAAGCGAAGGTTTTATGCGGGAGCTGTCGGCTATATTCAGAACAACGGCGATTTAGACTTTTGCATTACAATCCGTTCGTGTCTGTGCAAGGACGGCGTGTTTAGTTTGCAGGCCGGCGGCGGAATTGTTTACGATTCTACTCCAGAGCGCGAGTTTACAGAAACCCAGGAAAAACTCGGCGCATTGATTGACACTCTGACAAAGTAAAATTTATATCCGGGCGTTCCCTGCCTTGCGGCAGGTCGTGCTATCCGTGGTTCCGCGCTAGCCGCGCTTCATTCGCGCTGCGAACGGCTTCGCCGCCACTACTATCACTAACGCAAATGCGACTTGTCGCCGTAACGCCCAAAAATTTATAATGTCTTTATGACTTTACTCGAATCCTACTATAACAAATTTAACGAAGAGCACAGACTTTTAACCCGGCACGGAAAAGTTGAGTTTGCTGTAACCATGAAATATATTCACGAATGTATTGGCGGGCGTGAACAGTTAAAAATTCTTGATGTCGGGGCTGGAACAGGCCGTTATTCAGTTGCTCTGGCTCAGGAAGGCCACAATGTTACTGCTGTTGAACTTGTAGAAAAAAACCGCAAAGTAATTGAAAGCAAACATCAGGAACGCGTGCATATCTGGCCGGGCAATGCTCTTGATTTGCATTTTCTTGAAGAAAATTGTTTTGACATTACTTTGATTTTTGGGCCGATGTATCATTTACATTCTGTTGAAGAAAGACTTAAGGTTTTTGAAGAAGCAAAAAGAGTTACAAAAAAAGGCGGATTTATTCTTGTAGCCTACGTTATGAACGATTACAGCATGATTGAATACTGCTTTAAAAAAGGAAAGATCAAGGAATGTCTGCAAAATGGCAGCGTAACTAGTGATTTTAAAACCGTGAGTACAGAAAAAGATCTTTATAGTTATCTTTCTTTGAGCGATATTAACGAACTGAACAAAAAAGAAGGCCTAGAGCGCGTAAAAATAATTGCTGCAGACGGCCCCAGCGATTACATGCGCCGCGAACTGAATGCAATGGACGAAGAAACATTTGAACTTTTTATAAAATACCAGATAAGCCGCGCAGAACGCCCAGATTTGACAGGAGCCTCAAGCCACACCGTGGACATCCTGAAAAACAGTTAGTCGAATAAATGCAGTTTTTTTATTTAACATGTCAAATAGCCGTAGCCGAGGGGGGCTGTAAAAGACCGCCACGGACGGCGGATAAAGAAAGGCAAAAACTGAAAAGTTTTTGTGATAAAGAAAATGACAGGAAGGCATTTTCTTTATCAAGGTTCTCGGCGGGAGGCTATTTGAATTTTTTTGTCGAATAAATGCAGTTTTTTATCTAACATGTCAAATAGCCATAGTCAGGGTTCTGACCAAAACGCACATTGAGCTTGACTCAACCGTGCGGATTTGGGCAGGTTCCTGACGAGAGGCTATTTGAATTTGTGTGTAGACTGCATTTATTTTTTTTGCCCTTGCAAAATGCTAATGATTTTTATAAACTGTGCAAAATGACATTTTGTTGATTTTTGTCAAAATCAATTTTTTAGGTTTATCCAGGAGGAAAAACATGGCAAAGAAATATGCATTTTTGTTTCCAGGTCAGGGTGCGCAGACACAGGGCATGATAAAAGATATTTGCGAAGCTTACCCTGAAGCACAGAAAGTAGTTGAAGAAGTTTCTAAAATTTCAGGAAAAGATGTTGCAAAACTTTTGTGGGACACACAACAGGAAGAATTAAACCGTTCAGATAACAGCCAGCTTGCAATTACAACTGCAAGCATTGCAATTATGGCTGCTTTAAAATCAAAAGGAATTGAACCTTCAGCAGCAATGGGATTTTCTCTCGGAGAATTCCCTGCTTTGTATGCAGCCGGAATTTTAAGTTTTGAAGACGTTATTAAAATTGTTTGTCAGCGTGGTTCAATCATGCAGAAAGTCTGCGAACAGATTGCAGAAGAAAACGCTGGCAATGCACCAGGAATGAGCGCTGTTTTAGGACTTCCACCAGAAAGGGTTGAAGAAATTGCCGAAGGAATCGAAGGCGCTTATGCTGCAAACCTGAATTCTGTAAAACAGACAGTAATTGCAGGAACTGCCGAAGGTCTTGCAAAGGCAGAAGAAGCAGCAAAGGCTTGTGGCGCACGTCGTGTTGTTCGCCTTGCTGTTGCAGGCCCTTTCCATTGTCCACTTATGCAGCGTGCTGCTGACAATTTTAAGGTTGCTCTTGAACCTTACACATTTACAAATCCTAAGATTGCACTTTTTTCTAACGTAACTGGCAAAAAAGTTACAGAAGGAGCTCCGGCAAAGGCAAGTGCAGTTGAACATTTAACTCACCCGGTTCGCTGGACAGACGAAGAAAAAGTTCTTGCGGACTTAATCAAAGAAGACGGCGGAGAATGGGCAGTTCTCGAAGTTGGGCCAGGAAAAGTTCTTTCTGGACTTTGGGGACAGACTGAATTTGGCGCAACATTGCCAGCAGTTCCGGCAAACACAGCGGAAGTTCTTGCAACTTTATAAGAGAGGAAACTATGTTATTACAAAATAAAAAAGCGCTTGTTACAGGTTCTTCACGCGGAATTGGTCGTGGAATCGTAGAAGCTTTTATAAAAAACGGTTGTGAAGTCTGGGGACTTTGTTCAAAAGAAAGTGCAGGCAAGGCTGAACTTGAATCACTCGCAAAAGAAAATGGAGTTGCTTTCCACGAAATTTATGCTGACGTAGGCAACGCAGAACAGGTTACAGAAGTTGTAAAATCTGCACTTGCACAGTCTGGCGGATTTGATGTTCTTGTAAACAACGCAGGAATTACACGCGACGGACTTTCGTTCAGAATGAAAAAAACAGACTGGGACGACGTTTTAAGAATTAACCTTACAGCAGCTTTTTTAATCTGCCAGATTGTTTCTAACGACATGATCAGAAAGCGCAGTGGTTCAATTATCAATATGTCTTCGATTGTTGGAATCCACGGTAACGGCGGACAGGTTAATTATGCAGCTTCTAAGGGCGGACTGATTGCCTATTCAAAATCTCTGGCAGCAGAAGTTGGCGGACGTGGTGTTCGCGTAAACTGCATTGCTCCAGGATTTATCGAAACAGACATGACAAATGTTTTAAAAGAAGAATTAAAACAGGCAATGGTAGAAAAAATCCCGCTCAAACGTCCAGGCAAGGCAGAAGATGTTGCAAATACAGCACTCTATCTTGCAAGCGATTTGAGCACATACGTTACAGCCCAGGTAATTGGTGTTGACGGCGGAATGGGAGCATAAAATTTTACGCTGACAAACAGCTAGTTTTGATTAATGGCGCGCCGTAAGGCGCGTTTTTTTTTTTTGTCTGAATGCCGGGTTTTTATGCGTTTGTTAACACACGGTGGTTGTGCGACATCCTGTCGCGACAAGAAACTTGCGTTTCATGCGGTCATTAGAGTTTAGCGCCGTCCGTGGCGCCAGCTACAGTAAATTGTTTTTTTGTCAGCAAATTGCTTGCTTATTAAGTTACGCTTGATTTCGACAAGCTCAATTGGCGCAAGTTGTTTGCCCCCGGTGGTTGAGCTCGTCGAAACCACCATGACGGAAGGCTATTTGAATTTTTTTAGTCGGATAAATGCAACTTTTTTATTTAATATGTCAAATAGCCGTAGCCGAGTCTTCTGTAAAAGACCGCCACGGACGGCGGATAAAGAAAGGCAAAAACTGAAAAGTTTTTGCGATAAAGAAAATGACAGGAAGACATTTTCTTTATCAAGGTTCCCGGTGAAAGGCTATTTGAATTTTTGTCAGAAAAATATTATTCATTTTTTGTATTTAACTTATAAAATTCAAATTTTTACGCTAATAAAAAACACTTGCTTAAAATGACAAAAATTGATATTTTGTCATAGTAAATAAACGAAAGTTAAAATCAGCTAAAAAAACTTGCTGATTTATTATTTTAAACAGTTTTGCGCGGCAAACTGGATTTTTCTACAGGAGAAAAAAATGAGAAAAGTTGTAGTTACAGGACTTGGTTGTGTAAGTCCAGTCGGAAATTCAGCTGACGAAACTTGGGCTGCTCTTAAAGCAGGTAAAAGCGGTGTTGCTCCAATTGCTGGATACGATGCAACTCCTTTTAAGGTAAAATACGACGCTGAAGTTAAAAATTTTAATGCCAGCGACTACATGGACGCAAAAGAAGCACGCAAAATGGCACGCTTTACTCAGCTTGCTGTTGCTGCCAGTAAAATGGCTCTTGACGATTCAAAACTTGCAGGAAATCAGGAAGTTTTAGACAAGGCTGGCGTTTACCTTGGTGTTGGTATCGGCGGTTTTGAAGTTACAGAAACTGGTTACAAAGCATATTTTTCTTCTAACTTTACACGCACACCACCAATGACAATTCCAGAACTTATTCCAAACGAAGCTGCTGGAAACATCTGTATCGTAAACCACATTCACGGGCCTGCACACACAATTTGTACAGCATGTGCTTCTGGAACAGACGCAATCGGTTATGCACTTGATCAGATTCGTGCTGGCCGCGTTGATGTTGCTCTTGCTGGTGGTTCAGAATCTGCAATCAACGGATTTACAAACCTGAGTTTTGGCGTTCTCCAGGCACTTTCTACAAAATGGGCAGACTGCCCGGAAAAAGCAAGCCGTCCTTTTGACAAAGACCGCGACGGATTTGTTATGGGCGAAGGTTCAACAATTCTTATTCTCGAAGACTATGAACATGCAAAGGCTCGTGGAGCAAAAATCTATGCAGAAGTTGCAGGTTACGGCAGCACAACAGACGGCTTCCATTTGACAGCACCAAATCCAGACGGAATCGAAGGTGCACGCGCAATGACACTTGCACTCGAAGATGCCGGCTTAAAACCAGAAGATGTTGTTTATTACAACGCTCACGGAACTTCAACACACAAAAACGATTCTGGCGAAACAAAAATGCTCAAAAATGCATTTGGCGACGCTGCTTACAAACTCCACATTTCTTCTACAAAATCTATGACAGGCCACTGTCTCGGAAATGCTGGTTCTCTCGAAGCATTTGTTTGTGTAAAAGCAATCGAAGACAACTTTATTCCACCAACAATCAACCTTGACAACCCTGATGTAGAAGGTGGCTGCGATCTCGATTACACACCAAACAAAGGACTTGCAATCGATGTTCCTGTTGCAATGAGCGGAAACTTTGGTTTTGGCGGACACAACGGAATTCTCGTATTTAAGAGATTTACAGAATAGTTTTTTATATAAAGGGGAGAAGTCTCTCCCCTCGCGCACACTTTGTTGTGCGCTCCCCACTCGCCTGGGGGAAAATCCCCCAAGCCCCCTTTTTTATTTGGAGAAAACCATGGCTGCATTTACTGATATTGAATCACTTTTACCACACAGAAAACCATTTTTATTTGTAGATACAATTGAAAGCTACGACGAAAACGGCTGCGTGTGCACACGCAAATTTACAGACGAAGATTTTTTCTTTAAAGGACACTTTCCACAGTATCCTGTTGTTCCTGGAGTAATTTTGATTGAAACAATGGCTCAGGGTGGCGGCGCTGCATTGAGTTTACAGAAAAAATTTGACGAAGGAAGCCTTTTCTTTCTGGCAACTGTAAACAATGTAAAATTTAAGCATCAGGTGCGCCCGGGCGACACAGTAAGAATGGAAGTTGTAAACAAACGCTGCACAAAAAACATGGTAGTTCAGGAAGGAAAAGCTTACGTAGGCGACACTCTCTGTGCTCAGGCCGAGTGGATGTGTTTAGTTGGTAAAGGAAACTGATAAATGTTGTTAAGCCGCCATTTTTGGCGGCTTTTTTTTACAACGCAGACTTTTAGCCCGGTATGGAGGGGCGCCGAAGGCGTTGGCGCGCAGCGCCAATGGAGCGTAAAGCGGAACCCCGGAACACCGGCAGTGACGGCAAAATGTTTTTTTAAGACTGTGGCTCCTTATAAAAAAAATAAAAAATCTTTAGAAAATAATCTGCTTGCAAAAATAATGCTATAATCTTAGATGATGGACGTTTCTTTAATTTGCAAAAAAATTTATAAGGCTGTTTACATTGTTGTTTTGACAGACGGTTCGCTTGCGCCGGTTGCTTATATTCATCTTACGGCTGGCAAAAATGCAGCGGAACAAAAAAAGGCCTTGCAACAGGAATTTGCCTGCTTAAAATGGAACACTCCGCTTTCGACGGCAGATTTAGAAATTAAAATTGACGATTCTTTAATGGAGGACACTGTAAAAATTGACAGCGTTGAAGAATTTTTTGACGACGAAACTGGAATTGCAAAAAAAATATCCTGTTCTTGCGGACGATGCTTTAGTAAATTGCTGATTTTTTGCGTTTTTGAATTATAAATAATAAATAAACCAGACTGTTCTTTTATCCGATGTTCTATACGAAGAATTGTCGGATTTTTTTTTACCCGAAAACTAGGGGCAAAGATTTTATGGCTGATTTTTTTATGATTTTTAAAGATTTTTATAAATTAAAGAATTTGAATATTTTAAAGACTGTGAACGTGCGCTTTGTGGCAAAAAAATATTGTGCGCTTTTGTCAGTTTTTTGTGGCGCAGTTTGTTTTGCAACAGATTATTACTGGCAGGGCGGAACAAGTGGCGAGTGGAATGTTGCGGGTAACTGGTCTGTGGGGTCTGTGGATGGTAGTGTGGCGACATCTGTTCCTGGAAAGGACGATGCAACTAGCGATACAGCAAACTTTATTGGGACAGATACTGTAACAATTACGGATAGTGTTCGTTCTTACGCTAAGATTAATAGTAAAAAAAGCCTTGTTTTTGAAAAAAGTTATGAAGGACTTGGTGGAAGCGCAGATATTGATGTTGCTGGTGATTTTGTCGTACAAAATACATCTGGCAGTGCTGACGGGGCGCAGTTCCGTGGAACTGTAAGTGCAAAAAGCATTAACGTTGAACAAGGAAAAACTTCTTTTTTAAGGGGAGCAACTTCGGTTACTACAACCGGAACTCAAATTTATGCAGGAAATGTTCTTGTAAACTCGGATACAACAATTACTGCAAGTACAGTTACTTTTGGCGGAAATATTTTTAGCTGGGCAGATGGAGATTCTGATCCAAAAAAGGTAGAAATTAAAGGCAATGCTGTTTTTAATGGTTTTGTCGGTGCGGAAAGTTCTTCGGATACTAATAGAAAACTTGCTTCACTTACTGTAAGTGGAACGGCTAGCGTTTCTGCTAATATTTACACGACTGGCGCACAGAGTTTTGGCGGACTTGTAACACTTAGCGCGGACAGCGTAACTTTTTCTACTGGCGGAAATCTTACACTTTCTGGCGGGCTTTCTGGCACAGGAAGTGGAACTGTTACACTTTGCGATTCAGCAACAACGTATTCAAATACAATTACTGCCGGTGGCGCAATAAGCGATGTTAACGACATTTATTTTAACGGCAACGCAACGCTAAGCTCAGACGCAACAATTAATGCTGGTGGCGCGGTTAATTTTGCCGGAACTGCAGAATTGAATGCTGCCGTTACTTCTAGTGGTTCGAGTGTCAGCTTTGCTGGAACTGCAACGCTTGGTTGTAAAAGTATAAACGCTGGCGAAAATATTATTTTTGAAAGTTCTGCAATTTTAAGTGAAAATCTAACTTTTTCTGCAGATACAGTAACTTTTAATGGCAAACTTGTAAGTTATAAAAAAGACAGTAAAAGAAGCGCGACAATTACGGGCAATGCAGTTTTTAATGGACTTGTCGGGGCTGAAGAGCCTTCGGACAATAATGGAAAACTGTCTGCCTTATCTGTAAGTGGAACGGCTAGCGTTTCTGCTAATATTTACACGACTGGCGCACAGAGTTTTGGCGGACTTGTAACACTTAGCGCGGACAGCGTAACTTTTTCTACTGGCGGAAATCTTACACTTTCTGGCGGGCTTTCTGGCACAGGAAGTGGAACTGTTACACTTTGCGATTCAGCAACAACGTATTCAAATACAATTACTGCCGGTGGCGCAATAAGCGATGTTAACGACATTTATTTTAACGGCAACGCAACGCTAAGCTCAGACGCAACAATTAATGCTGGTGGCGCGGTTAATTTTGCCGGAACTGCAGAATTGAATGCTGCCGTTACTTCTAGTGGTTCGAGTGTCAGTTTTGCCGGAGTGGCAACTGTAAATTCTAGCGGAAGCGTTACGGCTCAAACTGATATTACTTTTAGTGATGAATCAACTGCAAGCGGTACTATAACGGCTGTAAACGATATAACTTTTACTGGAGGAGCAACTGTCGGTGGCACTGTTCAGGCTTCGAACGATATAACTTTTAACAGCACTGCAACTGTCAAAGGCACTGTAACAGCTACAGGAAAACTTGTTTTTAACGGAGACGCAACTGTTACTTCAACTGTAAAAGGAAACACCGTAACTTTTTACGGAAGTTTAATTCTTAATGGCGGAACTGTTACTTCAACTAATGACCAGAATTATAAAGGCACTACACAATTTGGCTGGTGGCAGACATTAACTTCTGCAGAAGGCAATATTTATTTTGGAACAGAATCCAACGCAACTACAATAAATTATATTGGTTCAAATAACGGACTTGGGCTGAGTGTTACAACTTCAGCAGCTGGCAATGTTTACTTTTATGGCGGATTTTCTGGAAATGTGAACCTGCAGGTTTTTGGTAATGCGGAAGTTTACGGCAACAATAGTTTTTCGTCTTTTACAGAACAGCCTGCCGGGTTTGATTCAACTGTGAACTTTTATGGTTCAAATAGTTTTACAGACTTTACGGCAAGTGCAAACGCAACTCAAAACTTTTATTTTGAAGGCGAAAATTCTTTTAATACTTTTACTGCAACTGCAGATTCTGCAGATTCCAAGCAGAATTTTTATTTTAAGGATTCTAACTCTTTTGCATCGCTAAACTTAAAAGCTTCTTCTTCACCTCTGACAGTTCAATTTGCTGACGGAACTACGCAGACAATCGATACAATTTCTTCGACTGGAAGTTCGGCAGAAAATTGCGTAACGTTAAATTCTGTTTCTGGAACATGGAATGTTGTTTTTACGACAACTCCAGAAAATTCAGACTTTGTTTATACGGTTGTTGGAAATTCACATTCTGTGGATTCTTCTGGCGCAAAAAATGAACTGAATTTAATTCCAACACAGGCGACCGTACAGGATTCTTCACCTTCTTCTCCAACGACAGTTTCCTGGTTTACGTATAAGTTTTACTGGCTCGGCGGAACAAGTTCTTCCTGGACTGATATTGATAACTGGACTTACGACGAAGCGGGAACTTATTCAAGCGCGATTTATCCTTCGTACACAGACGGCCTGAGCGAAATTACGATTCTTAAAGGAAATTCAACTAGTACTTCTCCTTACAGACTTACGCTTGGCGAAAATATTACTGTAAAGACATTCAACATTGAATCTGGCGCGGAAGTTGATTTTGCGGGTTACAGCGTTACAGCAGGTGAAGGAATTGAGAACAATGAAATTCTAAAACTTAAAGGCTCTGAAACAATTTCTGGAACAAAAACAAACGGCACGGGCAGCACGGTTCAATATTATGGCTCTTCAATAACTGCACTTTCCTGGGGAAGCGAATACCAGAATCTTGAATTTATTGAAGGGGCAGCAGGTTCTGTAACAGAAGCTCTGAACGTAAAAAAATTGCTTACAGTCAAAAATGAAAGTGGCAATGACCTTACGTTTTCTGGAGAAGGAACTTTTGCAGGCGAAGTTATTCTTACAGATGCCGGAAACATTAGTTTTACAGGTGCGAATAGTTTTAATGACTCTGTGAATATTGTTTCTGGCGGCGATGTCAGTTTTACAGGTGAAAATTCTTTTGCAAAAGCTGTTGAAATTAAAAGTGCAAAAAATGTAATTTTGAACGCAAACTCAAATGGAGTTGAACTTACAGACGGCGTTAATTGCGAAACTTTGGATGTAAAATGCGCTGTAACCGTTGACGGCAGTGTTACAACTACCGGAACTCTTACAGCAGGTCAGGAAAATGCCGGACAATACTACGAAAGTACAGTTAATTTTGCCGGTGGAGCAGTTTTAACAGATAGCACAGCAAAAAAAGTTTACATAAAAGGAGCCGCAACCGGCGCAGGAAATATTACAATAGCCGCAGATGCGGTTTTTGCCAGCACACTTGACACAATCGGCACACTCACAGTTGGCGGCACATTACAGGCAGACGGCGCAGTAGGAAGCACAACGCCACCGACAGACATAAACGTAACCGGCGACGCAACATTTGCCGACACACTCGATGCAAGCGGTGCATTACAGTTTGACGCAAATGCAACGTTTACAGGCGCAGTAGGTTCAAAAACAGCGCCACTCTCAATAACGCTCGGCACTGACACAACGCATACTGCAACATTTGCCAGCACGCTGGATTTAACAGGTGCACTTCTTGCAAACGGAACATTGTCAGTAACCGGCGCGGTCGGCACAACAAAGCAACCAGCGTCAATAACAGTTGGCGCGGACGGAACATTCTCAGACAGCGTGAATGCAGCAGGCCCAATTGATATAACCGGCAACACCATATTTAAAAGCACGCTAGACACAACAGGCGCACTCACAGTCGGCGGCACATTACAGGCAGACGGCGCAGTAGGAAGCACAACGCCACCGACAGACATAAACGTAACCGGCGACGCAACATTTGCCAGCACACTCGACGCAACCGGCGCATTAAAGTTTGACGCAAATGCAACATTTGGCGGAAACGTTGGAACAGGCAGCGTTCTTGTTCAGGGAACAGACACAATCGCGCAGGTTCAGAGTGTAGAGGTTACGGGGCAGACGCATTTTAATTCAGGTTCTAGGCAAAGTGTGCAAAGTGCTGGCGCTCAGACTTATTCTCAAAAAATTACAGTTGAATCGGCTCTTGCTTTAATTGCTGACGATTCTTCTGACGAAACAGACGAAATAATAACTTTAAATGGAATTTCAGAAGGCACAGGTACAACTTCTTCTGTAAGTGTAAAATCTACAATTGTAAATCTTTACGTTGCAGATTATTCAACTTATGGCTCGCAGACTTTTGAAAGTTCAAAAGGTGTCCGCGTCCTTGCTTCTTCAACTTTAGACGGAAGCTGGCAATGTAAAAACTCTGACGGAACAATCACTTTAAATCAAACAGAACTTTTCCTTGATTTTGACACTTCAACTGTAACGCTAAAATCTCCGCTCAAAGCAAAAAATGTTTATTTTTATTCCGGGGCACTTGGTTTGTCTGGCGTCAGCGTAACAACGACAGATTTTGTGGGTTTTGGCTCTTCTTATTCTGCAGTTGATTCCCGCTTTAGCTCTTCTAACACGCGTTTTGCTTATTTTGGCGCGAATTCAATTGAATACAAAAAAACTTCTGACTTTAACGCTTCTCTTACCTGCACGGGAGACGCAATAATTGAAGTCGAAGGCAATTTTTATGCAAACGGACTGGATCTTGCTTCGTTTACGCTGAAAATTCCAGATAATTCAACTTCAAATCCTCTATTTAATTCAACTGACGCAGTAACTCAAAACCAATGGGGCTTACCTTATGCAGTTGCGTTTAATTCAAAAATAAGTTCGCTTAGCGTTTCTGGAGGAATTCTTGCTGCAGGTTCTGACGATGCAGTTGCCGGAACTTCTGCACAGGGCTGCACAGACGGTTCTTCCAATACAGGCGTTCAATTTAAAATTCCTCAGATTAAAAAAGCATATTCAGTTTATGACGACGTAGTTTATATTGAATTTAACATTCCGCTCGAAAATTCAAATGGAGAAGTTTTACAAAATCTTTCTCTTTTTACAAATGGCGCACTGTCGAATGGTGGAGCCTGGTATTCTTCCGCGAACTTTTATTTTGAAGGCGCATACTCAGACGCAGACTGTACAACCCAGATTTCTTCGGACACAGATATTCAGTCTTTTTATTTAAAGGGAATTGAAACCTGGAACACCGACGCAACCGGCACTCTTCCTTACGGCTCTGCGGCAAAATCTTCCGAAGATTCAACTGACCGCAGCGGAACACACAAAAATGTAACAACCGATCTTTCGTTCCTCGAAGGACTTTTTACGGCGGCAGACGGACACACAATGTGTTCAACTTATAGCGACGCAACTGCATACACGGCAACAGAAGATCACGCATCTCCTGTTTTGATTGCAGCCTACACAGGACAGGAACTCCACACAACCGGAACAAGCGAAAGCCAGTCAACCCACGACGCCCACAACTTTATTGAATTAAGATATTCAGAAGCAGTGGACATTGCAGACTTAAAAAATGACGGCGCAGACGAAAATGTGCGGGCAACAGCTTTGTTTGGAGAAATTTCTGGTTCGGGCACACAAAATTCAACAGGCACAGGTTTAACGATTGCAGGCCTTGCTCAAATTTCTGACGGCATGCTTTTAAGCGGTGCAAAAGATTCACTTTCGCCACATTCGCTTTACCGTAATTTTGCAGCACTTTCAACTCAGGAAGAAAGCGCACAGACACACAGAGTTCGCATAAGTATTGCAGGCTACGTTGACGGAACTGTAAGTTTTAGGGATTCAAAAAATTCTTCTTACAGCGGAACTTACCACAACTGGACAGGCTACATAAAAAGTGCATCAACTCCAGCCGGCACTGTAACAGCACTTTTAAACAGTTCAATTACTGACCTTGCAGTTGACGCAGACGGTTCTTTCTTACAAAACCAGATAGACGTAAGCGGAAGCGAAAATCACGCATTAAAAACAGTTACGATAAACTCATATTCAGACGGAACGCAGACAGACATAAGCAAAACCGGCAGCCTTTACGGAGAATGGGACACCTTGCCTCCAGTAATAACGCCTTTTATAAAGTCGCAGGAAGAATGGAGAACCTGGGCAAATTCAGGTGAAGAAACAGAAACAGACAGTCAATTTGAAATAATTGGAACTTCGGATTCTTCTTCGGATTCAACTTTAAAATATGTTGAAATTCACTTTTTAGATAATGACAAAGTTCAGGCTGCAAAATGGAGTGACTACTGGTGGCACACAAAAAGCGGCTGGAACGAAGACGGTTCATTGCCAGAAAACCGCGGTGGTTCAAGACCTTATAATTCTTCTTCGCTTACAACCGGAGGAATTCGTTTAAGTTCCCTTAAAAATGAAAATTCTTCCTTTACGTACAAAACTGGCAGCAGTTCAGATGACGACAGTAGTTCAGTTTCTTTTGGCGGAAACGAAACTTCTTTTGACAGTTCAACTGATATTTCTCAAATTACCTACAGCGGACTTTTTAAGGCACGTTCAGATCCTTCAACCGTTACAGACGGACTTTATATTCGCCTGCCTTTAACAGATTTGAGTCTTGCGATCCGCACGACTTTTAAACTTTTTTATGATCCTCAAAACAGTTACATTACAGACCTTGCAGGAAACCTTCTTTCCAGTTCATACAGCGAAAAAACTGGCTTTGTTTCTATCGATATAACTTCGCCTTCTATTTTGCTTACACTTGCGCCAATTGGACAAAATAAAATCTACGCAATATTTTCTAAACAACTGGCAGCAAAAGCCGGCAGTAAAACAACATACTTTAAAAACCTCGACGAATCTTCATTAACCGAAGTTTTAGAAAAAATTAAAGACACATTTATTATCGTAAAAGAAGGAACAGGAACAGGTTCGACTTCGTCACAAATTCCGATCGAAAAGTGTGAATACGTTTCTTCTTCCGACGACTACACGGCTCTTTTATTCACTCTGGAAGAGAATATTACTCTAAGCAACGTAGAAACTTTGTGGCTCAGAAACATTGGCAATGATGAAGAAGTTCAGGATCTTTCAGGGCTCACTGTAAAAAATACAATAATCCGCGATTCTTTAGACAATTACATGAGCGCAGATTCAGGGCACGCAATAAGCGATTTTGCAGTAAACGCTTTAGATGTTCTGTATGCCTATGCAAATGCAAAAGACGGCGACGACTGGTCAGAAGAAGGAATTTACGGGCAGGGTCTCAGCGCTTCTTCTGGCGGTTACGCAGTTCACGATTTTACTGCAACACAGGGCAACTACGGCAAACTTTTAGAAGGACGCGACATAACAGTTCAGGTTAAGGTGAACGGCGGAACAGATTCTACCGGAAATTCAATCGTTCCAGAAAACCGCACCTTTGTAATGATTCCTTCAAAAAAAGCGGGAATCAGTTCTTCTAGCATCAGCGACAAAATAAACGCACTTATAAACACAGACTGGCGCCTGTGGCTTCCAAGCGCGTTAAAGGCAGTTGCAAGCCAGGCAAACACAAACATTTTAGATTCTCCTTCAGACCCGGTAACGGCAGACGACGGAGAAGGCTTTTTGTGGAATTACACACTTCCACAAACAACTTACAGTTTTTCTAGCGGAGACGAAATTCAATTTTT
>CAVKVK010000003.1:60956-68723 GCA_963659855.1 Parabacteroides distasonis
TTTTGTTTAAGCTGGTAGATTCAGACGGCAACGACATAACAATAGACAACGACGCCGACGATTTTGGCGGAGCAACACAACCAACAGACAGAGTTCCGCTTTATGCAGTAAAAATGCCGGAATCAAAAATCAAAGCCGGCGACTTTAGTTTTGTTGATTTGTGGTCATTTGGAATAAAAAGCATAAAACAGCAGCGTGGCGGAGTTACGATCTTAAACAACGTAATTAACGTAAATGTACGCGAACAGACAGTTGTCGAAGTTACAACAAAAGAAGAAGGCAATTTGAATGTATTTGTAATGACCTTAGACGGCAATATCGTAAAACGTTTAAATCACGGACGCGTTAGTGCAGGCACACATTATTACCGCTGGAACGGAACAAATAATTCCGGCAATCCGGTTGCGCGGGGGCTGTATTTTGTGCGCGTTGTAGGACCAGGCATAGACGAAACCCGCAAAGTAATGTGCGTAAAAGAAAACTAGCCTTGAACAATGATTTATGTTCTGGAGCCACAGAAGCTGCCCTGTCTTTTTTAGTCCCGGCCGGCTTTCCACGGTTCCGCTGTCCGCTCCATTGGCGCTCTGCGCCAACGCCTCCGGCGCCGTTACAATCCGGGCTAAACTCTCGGCCAGCATTTAACACTCTGAATTCTTCCTTGACGATAATTTTTATATTGTTCATAATCTTTTTTGCATGAGTAGAAATTTACGCAAAAATGTCCGTTTTAATGATTTTGGCCGCGCTGACTGTCCTTCCATTTGTCCTGTTCCAGGCGTCCTTGACGACATCAGTTTAACAGGATGCAAAATTCATTATGACGCGCCTGTCGTTGTTAATCCGGAAAGCGATTACGAAATTCATCTTAGACTTTCGAGAACAAACGCTGGAGCTTTTGTTTTAATGTGTCATCCTCAGTGGCAGAAAGAAAAGCAGGACGGTTCAACAGAAGTTGGTTTTATTTTTCTGCATTCTCCGGATTCAACTGCATTAGAAACTTACATCCGGCAGCTTCAGACAGAGCAGAATTCTCAGGACTATGACGATTTTTTACCGCAGGGTGACACATGTCAGTTCGTATAACAAAATTAAGCGGAACAGCTTTTCTTGCTTTTCCTGATTCAAAAAATCTTTTAACTTCTGAATTAAGCGAACGCTTTAATTACGGAAAAATTCTTTCGGCAGCAACAATTTCTGGTTCATCTTTTTCGGCACAAAATTGTCAGTGGTATGGCGATCTTCTTTATTGTCCGGATTTTGATTTAAAGTCCCGCCCGGAAACAAAAACCGCTTCTAATGGCGACACTCCTTACTGGAGTTCAACGTGCATGACAGAGCCTTTTTTATTGAATTTTGATTCAATTGGCGAAGCAGCCCGTGCATTAAAAGAAATTCAGCGCAACTGGGCACCGTACAATTATCAGCTTTTTCGTCGTGCAGCCTTAATTCAGGAAAAACTTCCTTACATCAATCTTAAAGACAGAAAATTTACAAAAACTGACGAAGAAACCGGCAAAAAAATATTTGCACTGGAAATTCCGCATTCTCCAATGGGGCTTTACACCCTGCTTGACGAAAAAACAATTATTGCAAGTGCTTCCACAACGAGTTTTTTACCCTGCGGTCTGTTGAATTTTGTAGAAGATCACGAAAATCCGCCGAGCCGCGCATATTTAAAAATTCAGGAAAGTTTAACTCTTGCCCGTCTTTTTACAGGCGTTGAACTGCCTTCTGCAAATAAAAAATGTTTCGAAGCCGGAGCCTGCCCTGGTGGCTGGACCTGGGTTCTGCGCGAACTTGATGCAGATGTTTTTGCAGTTGACCGCGCGCCGCTTGCTCAGAGCCTTATGGACGACAGCCACGTAAAATTTCTTGCTCACGATGCTTTTACTTTAAAACCTGCAGACATTTGCGCGCAGATGCAGACAGAATGTCTCGACTGGGTTTTTAGTGATGTAATCTGTTATCCGGAACGTTTGTTTGAATGGGTAAATATGTGGCTGGAAAGTGGCTGCACAAAAAATATGATCTGCACAATAAAAATGCAGGGCGCAATCGACTGGCAGCTTGTAAAAAAGTTTAAAGACATTCCAGGCAGCCGCGTTGTTCATTTGCATTACAACAAACATGAACTGACCTGGATTCATACTGACTGTTAAGTATAGAAAAACACTGTAATTTACATTTTTTCCAGATCGTACGGAGTGTCCTGGTAAACGTAGTAGTTCAGCCAGTTGCTAAAAAACAGATGTGCCGTGCTGCGCCAGGTGTTTTCCGGCTTTTTATCCGGGTCGTTTTGTGGAAAGTAGTTCTGCGGAACTTCTATTTCCAGTCCTTTATTTTTGTCGCGCCAGTATTCTTTGGAAAGGGTTTCTGTATCGTATTCAAGATGTCCCATCATAAAAATTGAACGGTTGTCGCTGGACTTGCAGAGCGTTATTTCGTTTTCGTTGTTTTCTGCAAGAACTTTTAAATCATTCACTTTTAAGATTGAATTTCTTCCGACGGTTGTGTGCCTGCTCGTTGGAACCGGGAATGTGTCGTCAAAACCGCGCAACAAGCGTTCATTTTCTGTCGTTTTATGATTTTTTATTACACCAAATGCTTTTTTTTCCAGCGGAATTTTTTTTATTCCGTAATTGTGGTAAAGTCCTGCCTGAGCGCCCCAGCAAATGTAAAGCGTACTAAAAACATTCTTTTTTGCGTAATCCATTATGTCGCAAAGTTCATTCCAGTAATCAACGTCTTCAAAAGGCATTTGTTCAACTGGAGCACCTGTAATAATCAGACCGTCGTATTTGTGCTTAAAAAGGTCGCTAGAAGGAATATAGAATTTTTCGAGATGTTCTTCGCTTACATGGGTTGCTTCGTGGTTTTCCATGCGTACAAGCGAAATATCAATCTGTAAAGGAGTGTTTCCTAAAAGGCGCAGAAGCTGGGTTTCTGTAGTTTCTTTTGTCGGCATTAAGTTTACAATTGCTATTTTTAACGGACGAATGTCCTGGGTTGCAGCGCGGTTTTCTGTCATTACGAAAATGTTTTCGTTTTCGAGCACTGAACGCGCCGGTAAGTCGCTTTGAATTCTAATTGGCATATGCAAACTGTAGCAAATTATTCAAAATTTTACTATCATAGCCAAACGTATTATGAATTCGTCCTCGCAAAGAAAAGCAGCATTAAAAAAATTAAAGAATTTGTTTTTTACGGCAAAATCGGAAGTAAAAGATTACCGCAAAAAGTTTGATTCAACTTTTGGAAATCCTCTTTTGTCGAATAACGTTGAATGCTTTGAAAGAAATTTTTCTTCTGTTGTCTGCGACGTTCTTTCTCCAGAGCTTTACAACACAAAGCGGATAATTTTGTATGTTCACGGCGGATGTTTTATTGGCGGTTCAAAAAAAGCTTACAGACCTTTTGCAGCTTCCCTTGCTTCTGCGCTTTCGAGCCGTGCTGTAGTTCCAGAGTTCCGGCTTGCTCCAACTCATCCTTTTCCTTCTTCGCTGGAAGATGTGCAGAGCGTTTTTAGGACAATGTACACAGAAGAACTTATTGCAGGTTCTCTCGACAGCACAGATAAAAATTCTACTCCGCAGATTATAATTATGGCTGACGGTTCCGGCTCTTCGATTGCGCTTGCATTGGTTTTGTCTTTGAACGAAAAATTCAGGGCTGCAATAAAGCAGATTGTGCTTTTTAGTCCGTGGATTGACGTTAGTGTGGATTCAAAAAAATTCCTTGTTAAAAAAAGTGGCGATGAACTTTTTACGGCAGATGCAATGCGCCGTTGTGCTGAACTTTACACATTCCAGAATAACAGAAACATTCCTTTAGTTTCGCCTTTAAAAGCAACAAAGGAACAGTTAAAAGATTTTCCGCCGGTTTATATTCAAAGTGGCGAAAAAGATTTTTTGCTCGAAGATGCAGAAATGTTTGAGCGTCTTTTAATGGATTCTGGTGTAAAGTGCACGCTTGATGTCTGGAAAGATATGCCTGAAATGTTTGAACTTGCGGATGAGTTTTTTGAAGAAAGTCATCTTGCAATAGAAAAAATCGGAAAACTTTTTACAGTGCAGAAAAAAGATGAAAAAGAAAGTTCGCTAAAAATTCAACTTGAATTAGAAAAAAGTGTTAATTAGTAATACAGAATGCTGAATTGAATTTCAGTTTTGCATAAATAAATTTGAGCCGATTGAGCCGATATGGAGAAAAAAATGGAATTAGTTTGTCCTGCAGGAAATATTGAAAAATTATCGTACGCATACAATTATGGCGCAGACACCGCATACATCGGATTAAAGAAATTTTCGCTCCGTGTAAAGGCGGACAATTTTTATGAAGACGAATTCAACCGCGTAATTGAATTAAAAAAACGCTTTCCGGGAAAAAGACTTTTTTGTGCATTGAACATTGCGTTTCATAACCAGGATATAAAAGCATTTATGGACAATCTTGAATATTTTAAGCAGTATCCGATCGATGCTTTTATTGTTCAGGATCTTGGAATGTTAGACATTCTGCAAAAGAATTTTCCAGATGCACATCTTCATCTTTCTACACAGGCCAGCTGCATGAACAAAGAAGCTGTAAAAATGTATCACCGGCTTGGCTTTAAACGCGTTGTTCTTGGCCGCGAAACCAGCCTTAACGAAATCCGCGAAATAAAAGATGCAAATCCGGAAGTTGAACTTGAATGTTTTGCCCACGGAGCTATGTGCATTGCCTATTCTGGTCGTTGCCTTATGAGCGCTTATCTTACGGGGCGCAGTGCACAGTCTGGATTTTGTTCGCAGTCGTGCCGCTGGGATTTTGATGTCGGCTTAAAAAATCCTTCTTTTACAAAAGAGCAGGCAAAGACACTTGCAGAAAGTGGTTCACTTTTGCTGCAGGAACATAAACGTCCTGGAGAATTTTTTCCTGTTTTTGAGGGCGAAAATTTTACGGCAGTGCTTTCTTCTAAAGACCTTTGTATGATCGATCATCTTGCAGATATGAAAAAAGCCGGAGTTGATGCAATTAAGGTTGAAGGAAGAATGAAGTCAATCTACTACGTTGCAATGGTTGCCCGTGCCTACCGCAAAGCTTTGGACGCTCTCGAAGGAAAAATTACGGCAGAAGAAGCTGCTCCTTTTATTGCTAGTTTGCAGGAAGTTCCACACCGCGAAAGCACAACCGGTTTTTATTACAGCCGTGCACATGCCGACGAAACTACAATTGGTGCAAGCGACAGTCCTTATGACATGGCAGGAACTGTGGAAAAAGAAATTACCGGAAAAGAACTTGAAAAAGTTTTTGAAAACGGAATTGCAATGGAAAATGCCCGCAAAGAAGAATTAGAAAAAATGGATCCTAGAATGAGGGCAGCAGTAGAAAAAGATCTTGCAGAGCATCCGGAAAAAGAAGTGCACGCATTAAAGAAAATTGAAGGATACAGACTTTATTATTATGAGTCGCTCAATAAAACTGACAAAGGCACAGAACTTGAACTTGTAAGCCCGGACGTTCTTTCTAAAAAAATTGCAGGCAGCGACTACATTTTTGTTAATCCAAAAAACGGAACAATAATCGACTGGGTAAATCCAGACCATGACTGTGCAATTTATACAAATCTTGATATTGCAGAAGGTACTTTAGTACGCACAAAAAATCCAGATTATGTAGAAGGACAGATTCACTATACTGGAAGATAAAAATAAAGTTAAAAAATATTCAGCGGGTGTTGCGGGCCGGCGGTTGAGGCCCGCAAGAGGGGGGAGCGGAAAACGCAAAGCGTTTGGAGCGCGGGGGCAGGCGCCCCTCCTTAAAAAAATAAACTAATTCTTTTTTGGAACCAGCTCTCGCACAACCCAGGAAACTTCTACCATCCGGTGTTCTATGTTGTCGATCCGCTGGAAAGTAAGACAGTCTGCGCGGTGAATCATAATTCCGTTTCGTGTGCTTGCGTAGCCGACAATTACTTCGCCCGGTTTTGGATGACAGCAGCCTGCAAGTTTATAGACTACGTTTTTCATGCCTTCGACTTTTACTTCGCCAGTGTAACGCTCGTCTATGCGCTTTACCTGAGCCATATCCGGATTTACAGAGCGTTTTTTTCGTTTTTCTTCCTGAACAGTTTTTGCCCTGCTGTTATTTGCTGCTAAATCTAAGGCGCGTTGTGCTTCTGCGGCTTTGTCAACAAATGTCGGGTCGTTTGCAACAAGCCAGCTGTGGATTCTTGAACGTGCCTTTGCTGTGTGAACAGCTTTTAACTGGTTTTCTGTCGGGTGAGCCTGAGGATTTGTTATTACTTCGATAATCTGTGTGTTTTTTAATGGCTGCGTAAGTGGAATGATTTTTCCGTCTGCCTTTGCGCCTACAATTTTTTCGCCGACTTTTGAATGAACATGGTAGGCAAAGTCGATTGCATTGCTTCCTGCAGGAAGATGAACTACGTCTCCCTTTGGTGTAAAGACAAAAATTTCGTCGGAAAGAAGTTCGCCCTTTAATTCTGCAAAAAAGCTTTCGTCTGAAAGTTTTTCGTTTTTTAAGGTTTGCAGCTGGTTAAAAATTCCTAAATTGCTAACGTCTACCTTGTCGTGGTTTGTGCCTTTTTTGTAGAGCCAGTGGCTTGCAACACCGTGTTCTGCCTGTTCGTGCATTGCTTTTGTGCGGATTTGAATTTCTAATGGCCGGCCTTCGCACATAACTGTTGTGTGCAGAGACTGATAGCCGTTTGCTTTTGGCATTGCAATGTAATCTTTAAAGCGGCCTTCCATTGGTTTCCACAGACCGTGGACAATTCCAATAAGAGTGTAACATTCTGCGTTTGTGTCGCAGATTACGCGCAGGGCAAGAAGATCGTAGAGCTGGGCTGCCGGAACATTGCGCTTTTGCATTTTTTTGTAGATTGAATAAAAATGTTTTGCGCGGCTCGAAACGCTTACCTTAATTCCTGCTTTTTCTGCTGCCTTGTAAATTGCCTGAACTGCCTTGTCCAGGTAACTAGCACGTTCGCCCTGTTTCTGGTTTACGATTGCTTTTATCTGCTGAAAAACATCCGGATTTGAATATTTTAAGCTTAAATCTTCGAGTTCGTTTTTCATTGTCTGCATACCAAGACGGTCTGCAAGCGGAGCCCAGATGTCTATAACTTCGGAAGCAACGAGACGCTGTTTTTTTTCGTCAATTGATTTTAAGTTTCGCATGCGGTCGAGACGGTCGGCAAGTTTTACGAGAATTACACGAACATCATCAATCATTGCAAAAAGCATTTTGCGGATATTGTCTGCCTGCTGGATTGAAGTTGCGTTGATTTTCATTCCGGTAATGCGCGAAGTGTCGTAGACGATTCTTGCAATTACTGAGCCAAAAAGAGATTCAACTTCTTCTCTTGTAACTCCTGGAATTTCAAAAATTGAATGCAAGAGACCGCAGACTATACATTCGCCGTCCATTTTGGATTCTGCAAGGATTGCTGCAACCCGCATTGGATGCAGATAGTAAGGTTTGCCGCAGGTGCGGATTAATGTGGAAGTTTTTTTATAAAGAAAATCCCACGCAAGAGTAAAACGATCTTTTTCTGACTGCGTGTAATTGTCGCCAAAAGTTTCGAAAAATTGAGACAAAAGCAAATCTCTGTCAATTTCAGAAGTGTTCTTAATTATGTCGAATGCCATAAATCGTCTCCTGTAAAAAAAAATCCTTACACAAAAAAATATACCACAATTAAAAATTTGAATGAATGGGAATTATGTAAAAAAGAAATGTGTAAAGAATGAGATTGAACTGCAA
>CAVKVK010000004.1:0-63667 GCA_963659855.1 Parabacteroides distasonis
GTATTCAATTGATTCTTATTATCATTTTCTATGGGCATAAACTGTTCTACAAGTTTTTCTTTTGGAACAAAAACTGAATTTTTTTTCGTTTCATTAAGTCCATTATTTCTGTAAACAAGCCAGGCATAAATATCTTTTCCAGAAGCACTAGAAATTTCCTTATAAACCGTATAGTCAATCGGAACAGCATGCTGCTGACAAAAACTTGCAAATTCTGCGGACAAAAGAATTTTAAAATTTCCAAACCATTGTCCATTTTTTTCATCTGTAACTTTTTGAAATTGAACACCAGTTGTAAACTGAATACTTCCTGTTGTTGTTGTTTCTACTAAAACATCTCCTTTTGGATAAGGCGGCGTCATAAGATCCTGAAACAAATATGCAGACTGTAAAGTTTCTATTTTTTGTTCAAAACAAAACGAAGCACCACGAAAACAGTCAAGCTGTTCCTTTACTTCTTTGCCTCTCTGTTTTGGAAGCTGCAATTCTCTTAAAAGATCTGCAAGAGTATTGTATTCAATCATTACAGGTACATTTTTCTCTTTTGAAAGAACTGCATGCGTTGTAAGTACAGATAGCAAAAGTCGTCCAAATTTTCCAAAAGGAACATTAGTTGGAGATGAAAGAGTAAGAGTAACTCCATTACTGCCTTTTCTTGTAAAAGTTGTCTTGTTTACATTCTTAAAAGGTAACGAAGCTGTAGTAAAAAAACTTGGTATATAGCTTAAATACCCTTTAGGTTTTTGGTCTGTTTTTAGTGACTGGAATAATTCATTTACTGTATCATCAACAGGAACAAGTGAATTATTCTGATTTTTTATTTTTGCCAAAATTTCATCCTTCTTTCTTAATCATACGGATACCGCTTTTAGAAACAGTACATTTTCCATCTTCAACTTCATCAATAAGATGTTCTATTGCAAAAAGAATGAATGAATTGATCGGAACTTCGCGGGCAGCACAGAAAGTCTTAAGCCGGGCTTTGTCGCCGGTTCCCATGTGAACGTTGAATATATTTTTATAATTAGGTTTCTTTTCTTTTCCAGAAGTGGTTGTTGTAGAAACAGACTCTGGCGCAGATGAATCTGCAGAAACAGAAGGTGCCGTAAAGTTGTTTTGAAACTGATTCATCAGCTCTGGAGACAAAGATGATTCTGAATTGCTTTTTACCGGCTCTGATTTTTTTAATGCCATATTTTCACCTTTCCTTTTTTATTTATGATTCAACAATTTTTGCAAGTTCTGTGATTGCATCGAGAGTTGCTTTTTTTTCGCGGTTTTCTTTTTGTGAATAAAATTGCTGAATTGTCTTTTTTTCCATCTGGGCCTTACGGAAATTCTGGTCTGTTGGAACTGTAACAATCTTGTATGCATTTTGTGCATTGAGCAGTTTAAGAAGATCATTTGTCATTTTGTGAGTACGGTTAACATCATTCATTACAATGGTTTTTAGGACTGGCTTAATCTGCTTCTTCATCTTTCTTCTGTAAAAACTCTGAAGGTTGTTCTTGAATGTTTCAAGACCGTCCTGTGAATACTGATCTGGTTTTATAACGGCAATGATTTCATCTGTGGCCTGATAAATATTTTCTTCAAAAGCTGCAAATGCCGGGCTTGTATCAAAAATGCAGTATTCAAATCCCATGTTTTTAAATTCATCACAAAGTTCTTCAAAAACATTCGGCTCCCGGACTGCATTTGTTTCTCTGTAAACCCTTAAGCCTGATTCTACATCTGTGAGACCTGCTGTCGGGAGAATATAAAGATTTGGAATTGAAGTTTCTACGACTGCTTCTTTTGGATAACATTTTCCTGTAAGAACGTCTGAAAGTTCATATTGAAGACTGTTTATTAATGTTGAAGATGAGTTACCCTGAGGGTCGGCATCGACCAGGATAACCTTATGCGATTTTGAAAGTTCGGCTGCAAGAGACATGGAAATTGTTGTTTTTCCATTTCCGCCTTTTTCAATGGACACGGCTATAGTTTTCATTTTTCCACCTGATTTACAACATTTGTTGTAATTACAATATAATCTACAACCTTTAATGTTGCAAGTGTTGTATAAAAAATGGTAAATACAATAAAAAGTATTGTATAAAAAATTGTGTAAAATACAATAAAAAAGATTGTGTTTTTAATTGTATATACAATAAAAAGTATTGTATATATTGTAAATACAATTAAATTTTTCTCTAAAATCGATTTCGTTTTGAAAAAATGATAATTCTAGCAATCACAGAAATAAAACGCGATACAGGCGTTTTTTGAATTTTAAAGAATTCACTTTTTAGTTTGCAAAGAAGGCTCAATGTGCCTGTCGTACAGCTTTCAATAATTGACCCGATTTTAATTTTTTTTTAAAATAACGTTATTAAAAACATTTGTTCTGGAGGTAACAACATGAAAGACGTAGATGTAAAAAAAGCTTTTGACGATTACTGGAAAAAACATTTTGAACATCTGGTTTTGCCGATAAATCAGAAGAACGAAATTAAAAAAGTCGCCTTTCACGCATACCACGAAGCTGCTCGAAAAATTCAAAGTGAATTGAATTCTGAACTTTCCAGAACGCAACAATCCCAGGAAGAATTAGCTTAAAATTTCTAAAAAACTATGAGCCTTAAAATTGAACATGGGGACATTACCCTTTACGATGTGGACGCAATTGTAAACGCTGCAAATAACTCTCTTTTGGGTGGTGGTGGCGTTGATGGTGCTATTCATAATGCTGCAGGGCAGGGGCTTTTAGCTGAATGTCGTACTTTAAACGGTTGCAAAACTGGAGAAGCAAAGATTACAAAAGGATATAACCTGAAAGCCCGTTACGTAATTCATACGGTTGGACCTGTCTATTATGAATACACTCCGGCTGAAAGCAAAAAACTTTTATGCAGTTGTTATAAAAGTTGTCTTGCACTTGCACTTTTAAATGAATGTAAAACCATAGCTTTTCCTTTGATTAGCGCAGGGGTTTACGGCTATCCAAAACAAGAAGCATTAAAAGTTGCTGTTGATACAATCTTAGAATTTGGAAAAGAAACAGATTCTAAAATTGTTCTTTTTGACAGTGAAGCCTGGAATCTTGCAAAGAAAAACTATCCTGAATTGATTATAGAAAAGGTTTAAGAATTTAATTTTTATTGGAAGAATAATTTTCCAATTCAAGTAGAATTTCGTTTAATTCGGTCTGGGATTTTTTTAATTCAATTTTTAAAATTTCTAAGGTGCCGTTATCGTCTGATAATTTTATTTTGTGTTCCAATTCGGGGATTATAATATCGCTGAGTTCTGTTTTTCTGCGCTTTAATAAAGTAATTCTTTTTGGAGGGCGTCCACCTTTTTTGCCATTTTCTCTGCTTGAATTTTTCTTGGCAATGCTGGTGGACTTTCCGTTATAAGCATAAATTGAATCAAACCAAAAGCGCAGAGTTTTTAAGTCTTGCTCCATTTTAAAACTAATGTCTTCTAATTCCCGGGTTGAAGAAAAACTCTGCGTTATTTTTTGCAATTGCAAGTTAAGTTCAGATAAATCATCGATTAAATTGTAAATTGCCTGTGTTTTTTTACTCAAAATTCTGTATTCCCGTCGCTGTAATCATCGTCTTCTACTACGTCGTCTTCCTGATCTTCATCATCATCTTCAAAATCAGATTTTCTGCTTAAGTATTTTTTTAGAATTTTTACAGCTTCGCTTCTTTCTAAGTCAAATTCATCCATAATTTCCAGAACAATATCATTTTTGCTTACTTGTTCTTCTTCCAATGCTTTGATGTAAGAAACATAGTAATCAAAATCATCTGTATCGTCTTCATTGGTTGTATAAATATCATCATCGTCAAACATATTCTTACCTCGCCCTTATATTAACATAATTACTAAGAAATTTAAGGGAAATAATTAAAAACATGCTTTTATAAATGAATTATTCTTTTTTATTTGATTTTTTGAATTGCAAAAAAAAACCGGGAGCTCATCCCGGTATCTAAATTGCTTCAGCAGTCAATGTGCTGGCAACATATTAAGTTCCTGCTTTTCTGCAGGTAGATTTTGTTTAATTATTGACCTTCGAAAGGTCAGCTCTTTTTGTCGGCAACATAAGCGTCTCCTTTTCGCGCGGCCGGTGTTAAGTCCTCATCTCTTTCCTGACCACGTTTAAAGGTTAACACAGGTTTTATCTTTAAAGTAATAAATACCTGTTATTTTATTCTACCTGTGCACGAGGGTCGATATTTACTCTATTTTGTCTTTCAAGGCTCTTTGCAGGATGCAGATATGTTGTAAATATAAAGATTCCAAGGAAGATAAATGCAAATATAACACCTACTGTGTAAGAAATTGTAAGACCTGTTAAACCTCTTGCACCAAGGTTAATACATTCAGGAGCATACAGTAAATATGTAATGCTTACTGCGGACATAAATGTTGCAGGAATTGCGGCAATCCAGCAGCGGTTTGGATTTGGTCCGTAATTTGTTGCAAGATAAACAGATGCAGCCCAAAGAACAATCATAGCCAAAGTCTGGTTAGACCATGAGAAGTATCTCCAGATTACATTGTAGTTTACAAACGAAATTAAATAACCAATCAAAAGCAATGGAATTGCTACTGCAAGGCGTACGCGGATCTTTTTCTCGTCAAGTTTGAACCAGTCAAAGATTGTCATTCTTGCACCGCGGAATGCAGTGTCACCAGATGTAATAGGGCAGACAATTACACCAAGAAGGGCGATTGGACCACCGACTTTTCCAAGAAGGGCAACACACATATCATAAACTGAGTTAGAGTTTCCTCCACCAATTGCTTTAAGTGCAGAAAGTCCAGTTCCAGCGCCGTCTTTATTCCAGAAGAATGCAACTGCTGCAGAAGCCCAGATCAATGCGATAATTCCTTCAGCAACCATTGCACCGTAGAAAATTCTTCTTCCTTCTTTTTCGCTCTTAATACAGCGGGAAACAATTGGAGACTGTGTTGCATGGAATCCAGAAATCGCACCGCAGGCAACGGTAATAAACATAAGTGGCCAGATTGGCTTAACATCTGTTATTGCGCCAGTTGCACTGTCCATTGTTCCTGGATAAAGGTTTTTGAATGTAAATTCCATCATTGGACGTTCGCCAGAATGAACGATTGTTCCGATTGCAATTCCCAGAGCCATAACAATCAGGAGAATTCCAAAGATTGGATAAATGCGGCCAATAATCTTATCAATTGGAAGAAGAGTTGCAAGGAAGTAATAAATCAGGACAATTATTGTCCAGAATTTTACATCGAGCCACTCTGGAGTAAGACGTGCAAGGAGTCCTGCAGGACCAACCATAAATACAACGCCAACCATTACAAGAAGAATTACAGAAAAAACACGCATTACATTATGCATGACCGGGCCAAGGTATTTACCAGTAACTTCCGAAATAGAAGCACCGTCGTTACGTTCAGAAAGCATACCAGACATAAAGTCATGTACTGCGCCTGCAAGCAATGTGCCAGCAACAATCCAAATGTAAACACTCGGACCCCACATTGCACCGGAAATTGCTCCAAAAATAGGACCAAGACCCGCAATGTTCAAAAGCTGAATTAAAAAGGCTTTTGGAGTTGAAATTGGAACATAGTCAACACCGTCCGGATTGGCAATAGCAGGAGTTGCCTTGTCGTTCGGTTCAAAAATTTTTTCTACAATTCTGCCGTAGATAAAGTAACCTACGATCAAAATCACAAGAGCAGCAAAGAAAGATATCATAATTTTTCCTCCTTATGAAACTTTATTCAAGCTCAACGTTTTTTTGCGTTGCTCTAAAACTAATAAAACCCAAAGTAAAAAAATTCAAAAGGAGTAAAAGCAGCAATTGGAATTCTTTACTTTTGATTTCCAACATCACCGACAAAATTCAGTCTAGCACTAAATTTTATTTTGTAAAGATGTTTTATTTTTTTGAATTTTTTTCCGGAATTCTCTAGGTGAACAGCCGGCATATTTTTTAAACGCATCGCCAAAATAATTTGCGTCCCCAAAACCGCAGGAATGAGCAATTTGAGTTATCGTCAGCTTTCCGTTCAACAACATTTCCTGGCTTTTTTTTATCCGCACATTCGTAAGATATTCTTTAAAACCGTAACCTGTAATTTCTAAAAATTTTTTTGAAAAATAAGTGTCGCACATTCCCGCAACTTTACTCGCTTTTTGCAATGTAATCGGCTGATCGTAATTTTCAAAAATATATTTTGCCGCATTCTGAACGCTGGCAGTCGTTGGATCAATCAATTCTTCTTTTTTTAAATTTGTTCCATTTCGACCGATTATTGCAAACAAAGTAAGCAGCAATCCGTGCTTATATATAGAAGAAACTGCATCATTTTTAGAATTTTCTTCAAGAAGGCTTTTCAATACATCCTCAAATAAAAGCCGCTGAGTTTCATTAAAAGTCATTTTTCCAAGCGTTAAAGTTGTTTGCAAAAAATCTGCATCCTGGCCCAACGCTTTTTGAGCAAAATCCTGTGTAAAACTGACATTTATACGTTGCGCCGACGCTTTTGTTTCGTATTGACTTCTATGCAGGGTTGACGGCGGTAAAATTACGAGTTGCCCGGCATTTACAAGAAAAAGTTTGTGTTCAACAAAAATTCTGCATTGTCCTTTTTTTACATAACAAAGTTCAAAATAAGGATGATAATGGCTTAAACCCATGCTTTCGGTCGAATCCTTAAAAACAATATCAAAATCCTGAATATTTTCGCGGTAAAAACCGTTTCGTGTGCTGTCAAAAACTTTTTTTCCCATTTTTTTTCTCTTTTGGACGTTCTTTTATTTACGTTATTTTTATTATCAGTCTGCGCTTTGTTAAAAATAGTTTCCGGTGTTCCGCGCTTCCGCTATCGCTTCATTGCTGCGCCATTCTGCCGCAACAACGCCTGCGGCGGCGCTCCATACCGGCGTAGGATTTTTTTATTCGCAAAAATCACAATTTTTCTGTAGTTTAATGCGATTTTTCATAAAAATCACTCTTTTTTACATTTTATTTTTGCTTATACTTTATTTGTAACGAGGCAAAAAATGAACGTAAAACTTTCAAAAAAAGACGAAAAATTCCGTGAGTTTTCACTCAATGCAAAAATGATGAATGTAATTCTTTATGTTTGTATTCCGCTTGCACTTTATCAGAGTTTGACTCAGGTTTTTAAAGTTTTCGACACAATGATGGCGGCTCATATTTCTTCAACCGCAGTTTCTTCTGTTGCCTACATTAGTCAAATTCAAATTATGCTTTCTGCACTTGGAAGCGGGCTTGCTGTTGGTGCAAGTATAAAAGTCAGCGAAGCTTATGGTGCCGGCGACTGGGAACTTGTAAGCCGGCGCGTTTCTACAATGGTTGCACTTTGTGCAATTTTGGGCGGTGCGCTTCTTGTAATTTTATTGCCTGGAGCTTCTGCATTCCTGCGTTTAATGAAAACTCCAGAAGAATTTATTTCGATTGGAAGCACTTATTTTAGAATCGAAATTCTTGCTTTAGTAATTACATTTTTTAACAATATTTACATTTCTATTGAACGTGCCCGTGGAAATTCAAAACGAATTCTTTATATGAATATTGCAATCGTTCTTACAAAACTTGCAATGACAGCAGTTTTTGTTTACATCTTCCATTATGGAATTACTTCAATTGCAGTAGCAACTCTTGTTTCTCAGTTAACAGTTTTTGTGGTTGCAATAATTATAATGACAAATAAAGGAAATCTTTTTAGTTTTTCTGTAAAAGCAATTTCTTTTAAGCAGGAAGTTGTAAGCCCGATGATAAAACTTTCTGTGCCGGTTATTATCGAAAAAGCTGCCTTTGCAATGGGAAAAGTAATTGTAAATTCAATGTGCACGGTTTATGGTCCAAAAACAGTCGGTGCGCTTGGAATTTCAAACAATATCGGCGGAATTACGACAATGCCGCAAAACGGATTCCAGGAAGGGGGGAGTGCAGTTATAAGCCAGAACAAGGGAGCAAAAAAATATGAACGCACATTGCAGGCTTTCTGGTGCGAACTTATATGTAATCTTATTTTGGGTGCAGTTTTAATGAGCCTTTCGCTTTTGTGTCTTGAACAGCTTTCCAGATTTTTTGCCGGCAAAGATTATGAATTTCAGGAAATGATAAAATCAATTTATCGTTGGGAAGCCTGGGGAGCAATTCCGCTTGGAATTAATGCAACTGTTTTGTCGCTTATGTACGGTTTTGGAAAAACAAGGGTTACTCTTTTTATGAATTTCTGCCGGATTTTTGCTTTTCGTGTTCCAGTTTTAATTTTTCTGCAAAAGTTTACAAATTACGGCAGCGAAGCCGCAGGAATTGTAATGGGTGTAAGTAATTTTTTAAGCGGAGCCCTTGCAGTTGTTTTGGGTGCCTGGGTTCTGCTTAAAATAAAACGAGATGTTGACGGTTATTCAGCGTTGTAATCGAGTCCGCTTTGGTTTGCATTAAAAAGCGGGCGATAAGGAATAATTAATTCGTCACCTTTTTGAACATAATAAGGACTTTCGTAGGTTAAATCGTCCATAATTTTATCTGCGTTAATTAAAATTTCCTGTCCGTTACGTGTAATATAAATTTTTTCGAGATCAGAAAAAACAGAAAATGTTCCATGAATTCTTCTGATTAAAGAAGAATATTTTTCGTTCTGATAAAAATTAACGCGTGTGCGGTTTACATTATAACGGCTTGGATCATAAGCGTTTGAACCTTCGTTGCCAAAAACTCCAGTAATTTCGATAAAAGGAGTAAGGTCGCTTGTTGACGGAATATAAATAGAATCTCCGTCCTGTAATTTAAAATTTTCTTTTATTTCTTTTTCTGTTAAAAAAGAAATTTCTGTAAGACGGTCTCCGTTGTCCTGCAAGCGTAAAAGTTGAATTCGACTTAAGTCTGCTGTTTTAGTTGGTTTGCCGGCATAAGAATAAATAAGTTCAGAAAGATTTTCATCTTTTAGAATTTCGTAAGTTCCTTCTCTTTCTACAGTGCCACTGATAGAAACTTTGCGGTCAAAGCGTGAAAATTCTATTCTGTCGCCTGGGCGTAAATATGGATTTTGAGAAAAATCTCCAAAACGAGAAGATTTAAAAAGATCGCATTGCTTTGTTTTTCCATTTGAACCTGTTATTTTTATGTTGCGAAGTGATGAAAAATTTGTGAGTTGAGCAGCGCCGAGAATGTCAGAAAGACGATTTAAACTCCATGCATTTTGTTCGTGAACAGTTCCAACTTCTCCGCAAATTACAACTTTAAAACTGCTTGGCTGGAGCATTACAAAAGTTACAACGCTCAATGGATAATTCTGCATTACAAGATTTTCGATATTCTGCTTTAGCTGGACAAAACTCATTCCTGCACAATTTATGCTTCCGAGGTTTGCAACACGAATTTTATAAGTAGGATCAATTGTAATTGTATAAGAAACGGCCGTTCCGCTTGCATAAAAAGAAAGAGCATAAGTGTCGCCTGCTGTAACTACGTAATCTTTAGAAGACATTGCAAGCTGGGCGTTACCAGAATAAAGATTTTTTTCTTCTTTTATGCTGCTTGTGGCAGTTTCGGCAAGTTGTGCAAACGTGCATACAGGGGCAAGTAGCATAATAGAAGAAACTAAAAATTTTTGTCGGAAAGAACGAGAAGAAATAAAAAACATGCGTGAATTATACCCCCCCCCGTATTTTTTCAAGCGCGCGGATTTTTTTTATTTCGTTTATTGAAAGCAAGGCTTTTTTCTCTTAAAGTGTTTGTGGTAAATTTATTTTGCAGTTGGCGATGATTCAGGAGAATTTTATGAAAAAAGTTGATGTTTATAACGATGAATATGTTAATTTAAATCACGCATATATTTTAATGTACAATGCATACCAGAAACTTGTTGAATGTAAAGACAATGATGAAGAAATTATGTTTGTTCTTTCTAACGTACTTAGAGCACTAAATCCAGCCCTGGATAAAATAAAATCAGAAATGACAGTTACTACACGTTTTAAGGAAGATGGCAAAACTTCGCAAAAAAAGGATGAACAAAAAAATTCTGAAAATAAAGAAAACGGATACATTCTTACTGGAAACTTTACCGACGATTAAACTCAATTGAATTAACCTCTTATTTTTTATATAGTTTACGAATGGATAATTTAGAAAACGAAAATAATGTAAATGTTCAGGACGACGAAATTTCTTTGTTGGATTTGATTGCCGTTCTTTTACGCTATAAATGGCTGATTGTTATTTTGACAGCTCTTTTTATGGCAGGTTCAGTTGTTTTTTCTATAATTTCTTTAAAACTTCCTGCAGAAAAATCGCCTTTACCAAATCAATTTTCTCCGACATCACATATGCTCATTAAAGAAGATTCTTCTTCTGCAGGAATTTCTTCGAGTCTTTCTTCGCTTGCAAGCCTTGCGGGTGTGAGTGTGGGTGGAGGAAAAAGTTCTTCGCACAGTGCACTTGCAGTTTATTTGAGTACTTCAAATGAATATCTTGATGCTGTTGCTCAAAAATTCAATCTTGCAGAACGCTATAAAGTAAAAAAATCTCCAGTTTCTAGTACTCGAAAAATGTTGAAGAAAACTCTCGTATCTGATTACGATGAAGACAGTGGTGTTTTTTCGATCAGTTTTACAGATATTGATCCTGAATTTGCATGCAATGTTGTAAATTATGCAGTTGACTGGATGCAGAATCGTTTTGACGAACTTGGACTTGATTCAAACCGTATTGAAAAAAAGAATCTTGAAGTTAACGTTGAAGCAACTTACAAAGAAATTTTAAAACTTGAACGAGAAGCTCAGAATCTTGGGGCTTCTGTAAATAAGGGTGTTTCTGTCTGGGGCGGTCCAAATGTTTCGTTAGAAACTTCGAGAATTGAAATGGAATTAAAAGCTCAGCAGAATGTTTATGAACAGCTTAAAACTCAGTATGAATTGTTAAAAGTAAAAATGCAGAGTGAACAGCCTGTTTTCCAGGTTCTTGAGCGCCCGGAAATTCCAGATATGAAGAGTAAACCAAGCCGTGGTAAACTTTGCATTATTGCAACTTTTGCAGGATTCTTTATTTCTGTCTTTGCAGCTTTTGCATTAAATGCCTGGGACAATATTCGTAACGATCCAGAAGCTCAGAAAAAGCTCAACCTTAAACCTAGAAGTTAAAAAGCAATCGAGAGAAATTATGAAAATTTTAGAAAAAAAAATTAAAGCAGCTGCGCTTTTTTGTTTAATAAATGCAGGTTTTTGTTTTGCCCAGGCTTACGATACTGCAGATCTTGTAAATAATGAGTCGACAAACAGTTCCAGATCTGTTGTTGGAAGAGAAGCTAATTCTTTGCCAGATGCTCAGCTTGCAATGTCAGAAAGTTCTTATCCTGTAACTTCCGGCGATGTTTATACTCTTGCTTTTACTGCTGGAACGACGCCAGTTACTTATTCAATTCCTGTAGATTCAACT
Source organism: Parabacteroides distasonis (assembly GCA_963659855.1). Lineage (GTDB taxonomy): Bacteria > Spirochaetota > Spirochaetia > Treponematales > Treponemataceae > Treponema_D. The sequence continues at coordinate 11,463 of CAVKVK010000004.1, forward strand.
TATAAAATAAGAATTGCAAATCTTGGTGTTATTGATTGTAAAGGCTTGACTTATGTTCAACTTAAAAATCAGGTTTCGGCAATTGTTCAAAAAAACTATCCAATGGGTGGTGTTCAGTTTGTTCTTACTTCTCCTGCAACTTTTCGTGTAACAATTACTGGAGAAGTAGATTCTACTGTACAGAAAAATGCCTGGGCTTTAACTCGTCTTTCTACTTTTATTAAGGCAAGTTTTACGGATTATTCTTCTTCAAGAAACATTACGATTGTTTCGGAAAATGGAGAATCGAATTCTTACGACTTGTTCCTTGCTGACCGCAAAGGTGATTTGTCTCAGGATCCTTATCTTAGACCTGGCGATAAGATTATTGTAAACAGAATTAACAGGCGTGTTACGATTAAAGGAGCCGTTGAACGTCCTGGAGTTTATGAACTTTTTGATGGAGAAAACCTTAAAGAATTAATTGACTATTATGGCAATGGACTTGAAGCGCTTGCCGATCTTTCGAGAATAGAACTTTACAGACCGCTTTCGGGTAATCACGACGCTGGTGAAAAGTTTTATTTGAACGAACAGTCATATAATGACAATTTTAAGCTTATGTGCTACGATGAAGTTACGGTGAGCACCTACCAGGATTTAAGACCAGTTGTCTTTGTCGAAGGTGCAGTCAATACCAATACCAATACCAATACCAATACCAATACCAATCTAGTCGCTTCTACGCGAATTCCGTTTCGCTTTAATAGTGGCGAAGATTATGCTTACTTTGTAAGAAATCACTCAGACATATTTACAAATGTTTCGGATTTGGAAAATGCTTATATTATCCGCGGTGAACAGACAATTCCAGTAAACTTAAAAACAATGCTTTACGATGATTCGTATTACGCAAAAATTGAATTGCAGTACAACGATGTTTTGCTTGTTCCATTTAAGCAGTTCTTTGTAAATGTTTCTGGTGCAGTTTATTCACCTGGACGCTATCCATATATTCCAGACAGAACCTGGGATTATTACATTGGTCTTGCCGGTGGTTTTATAAAAGAAAAAAATACATTGGATGCGGTTACGATTACCGATGTTAATGGCAAAAAACATAAAAAGAGTGAATTTATTTTGCCGGAAATGACAATCGAAGCTCAGGCAAACAGCGGTTTATACTTTTTTAATCAGTATGCGCCTGTAATTACAACGATTTTGTCTGCAATATCGACAAGTATTTCTGTTTTAGCAGTAACTGGTGTTATAAACTAAAATTAGGGAATTTAAAAAAAGAAAAGGGTAAGTTAAAAAGTCCGTCAGTTGAATGGACGTCAATAACTTACCCTTTTTTTATGTTTGCTAAAATTTTATAAACTTTCGAGTTTGCGTCTTAGCTCAAGGTTTTCTTCTGCAAGTTCTTCTAAGCGTGTTTTCTGGTATAAAAGTTCTGTTGCGTAAGGTAAGGTTTTTGACCAGGCAATGAAATTTGTTAAGGTTGAATTATCTTCTCCTGACCATTCGTTTAATTTATGATGGCGGCGCTGACCGTTTGAGCACATTCCCAAAAGTGTTTCGTAATTCATTGTGATTGTACGTTTTTGAAGCCAGCTTTCTGGTAAAAGGCGAATAAGTTCTTTCCAGTATTTTTTTTCTTTTGTTTCGTTGAATTTTACGCGAAGTCCTTCGAGAACTGTAATAAAAGAGTCCCAGGCAGAACGGATGTCGCTGTACTGATTTGAAGAACAATCTGTGTTTATAAAATCGTCGTGTTCAAAACAATCGAATGTAATTGGAGTTGATGCAAGTTTGTGCATTTTGCTTGTTGAATTTGAAACTGTAGAAACTTTGTATGTGTCAAATTCGCTCCACCAGTACATTGGAGCTGTAATGTCGACAGAAACAAAAATCTGACGCATAAATTTTCTGTGTTCAGAGCCACTTTTTATTAAAGTCTGCATTAGTTTTAGGTCTGCTGAACCAATTACAGCCTGAGTTCCGTTAAATGTGCTGTCGGATTTGTCCCAGCTGTTTTTAGGGTTTCGCATGCCTCGAATTGCGTGTTCAAAACCCCAAACCTGTGTATTTTCAAATTTCATAAGTGACTCCGTAAAATGTAAATAGAAGTTTATCTTATATGAATTTTTATGCTGTGAAAATACTGATAAAGAAAAGCGTCAGGGGGTAGAGTAGCGCCGAAGGCGTTGTTTTGGGGGATTTTAAAACAAGATAAAAAAATTGGTTTGATTTGTTTTTGAAAGTTTTATGTTTTTGATTTTTATTTAACATGCCCCAAAACAATGGAGCGAAAGCGGAACTACGGAAGACCCGACCTGCCATACGGCAGGGGACGCCCAAAACTAAAAACTATTTAATTTCTGTAAAAGTGTCTGTTTTTGGATCGTAAGTATAACCTTCTGGAATTCCGTCGATAGAAACATAGCCACGTTTTACAAAATTGTCTACGTCAATATTGCCGAGAACTCCGATTGCCGAAAGTTCTTTTGCTGCATTTATAAATGTCTGGCGGCCCCATTCGTAAGAAGGCGTATAATTGAGAGTTTTTAGAATTGCAGTGTTGCCTTCGACTGTGCCTGTCGTAAAATTATTTTCGAGCTGGATTTTTACGGCCTGCTCTGGAACTGTTTTTACAAAGGCTGAAGCTTTTTCAACCGCACGAACAAATGCGCGTACAGCTTCCGGGTTACGTTCAAGAAGATCTTCTGTTACAAAAACCTGACAGCAGTATTCGTGTTCAAATTTTGGGTCGGTGCCTGTATTTAAAATTTCTTTTAAGTTGTATTGGGTCTGCATTTTTGTTGCCATTGGTTCGTGAAGGGCAATTGCGTCAACTTCGCCACGGTCTAAGACTTCGCCGAGTGTTGTCATTTCGTATTTTACGAATTTTATTTCGTCGCTGTCTAAAGATGCGTTAATTCCAAGATCGCTTAGTTTTCTGCGAAGGTTCATAACAGAAGAATCGGCAAGGTCAAAAACGCCGATTTTTTTATTTTTTAATTCTGCTGGAGAAGAAATTGAAGAATTTTCTTTTACAAAATAACGTGTACAGCCTGTGTGAACGCCTGCTGCAAAAACGATTGGTAAACCGCTTTCCATGTTTTTTAACTGTGAAGAAATTAAATCAAAGCCTGCGTCTACTTTTCCGGCAGAAACGAGGTCGGCAGTAACTCCGCCGGCTCCAGTCTGATGCAAAATTTCTACTTTTTGTCCGATTGCGGCAAATTCTTTTTCAAAATAACCGTTGAGAATTGCGATGTGCATTGGAATTGCACAAAGAGAACCTGTGCGGTAGCCGATTACGGTTGGTTTTTGTTCTGTTTTGCACGAAAACAAAAATGTTGAAGTGAGTGCAGCAAAAAGAACGGCTGCTGTTTTTACAAATTTTTTCATTTTCATCTCCTTTTAAATAAAAAAAATTGAAATTGCGAAACTAAAATTAAAGGAAGAATTCTGGTTCCTGAACTTTGCCGGCATAATGCAGAATTTCCAGAATATCTGTGCGGTATTTTAAGAAAATGTCCTGACTGCGGGCACGAGGATGCGTCATGTCGATTTTTATGATTTTTTCGACTTTTGCCGGGCGCGGGCTCATAACTACGACGTAGTCGCTTAAGTAAACTGCTTCGTCAACGTCGTGAGTTACCATAACCATTGTCATTTCGTGTTCTTTCCAGAGACGTAAAATTTCGTCCTGCATTGTCATGCGGGTAAAGGCGTCGAGAGCTCCAAGTGGTTCGTCCAAAAGAAGAATTTTTGGATGGCCGACAAGTGCGCGGGCAAGGCTTGCCCGCTGATTCATTCCGCCGGAAATCTGGTGCGGATAGGAATTTTCAAAACCTTTTAGACCAACAAGTTCTATAAACTCGTCAACATCGGCCTTGCGCTGTTTATAGATTTTGCGTGCTTTTAAACCGAATGCAATGTTTTCGCGGATTGTAAGCCACGGAAAAAGATTTGCCTGCTGAAAAGCAAATCCACAGTCGCTGCCTGGTTTTGTAATCTTTGTTCCGTCGACACTAATGCTGCCGGAAGTTGGAGTTTCTAAGCCTGCAATACAACGTAAGAGGGTAGTTTTGCCACAACCTGACGGACCAATTAAACTGACAAAACTTCCTGCAGGAATTTCAAAATCAACGTTGTTTAATGCAGTAATCTGTTCGTCTTTGTTCCCAAAAACTTTTGTAACATTGTTTATGTTGATTTTTCCGTTCATAAAATCCTCCGTTTTATGTTTAACGTGTGCGCAAGGGATTTTTGCCTGCCAACTTCGTTGTCAGGCTGAGAGTTTGCTTTTGCAAACTCTTTATTTTATTGTGCGCAAAATGCGCACGTCCCTTGCTGCGCAAGGGATTGGAAGGGCGCGAAGCGTTGCGTAGCAATGCAGGCGAAAGCCGGAACCCTGGAAAGCCCGGTAGGGCATTTTTGCCCCATGCGCCCAATCTAATTTTTAATATTTAACCAGACCTTTTTGCCATTTTAGAAAATAACCGCGGATTTTGAATAAAATTGCGATTACAATTGAACAAAATAAAACCATTAAGATTAGGCTTGCGTAAATGCCTTTGTAGTCGGTTGTTTCTTTGCACATCATTATGTACTGGCCGATTCCGTGCTCAACGCCGAACATTTCGCCTGTCATTAAAGCGACGAAGGCTGAACAAACTCCAAAGAAAATTCCCTGAAAAATATTTGGCAGGGCGGCTGGAATTGCAATGCGCACAACCTGATAAAAGTAAGTTGAACCCAAGGTTTTACCAACTTCAAAATAAACTTTTGGAATATTCTGAATTCCTGCACTTGTTAAAAGAACTACCGGAAACCATACTGCCAAAGCAACTAAAAAAACGCTTGCTCCAAAAACTGTCGGAAAAATTACCAGAACAACGGGAATCCAGGCTGTTGCCGGCACTGGACCAATAACTTTTATAACAGGATTAAGCCAGTAATGAGCGCGTCTGCTGAATCCTAAAAGAACGCCGGTAAAAAAGCCTGTTGCAATACCAAAAAGGATTCCGAGGGACAAAAGCTCAAACGAACTTGCAACATTTTTTAGCATTAAACCTGGTTTTTCTATAAAAACTGCAAGAATATTGTCGAAAGAAGGAAATAAAAGGGCTGGCATTAACTGTTTTTTGGCTGTAATAAAATTTAAAATTGCAAAAATAATTGTTACGCCAAAATAAAAAGGACCGTTTTTTTCAAGTTTTGCGGAAAGTTTTTTTACAAAGACAGAAACTGCAAAAAGCAGTGTATAAACAACCAGGGCAAGGCAGAGCAAAAATAAATAATAACGACCACTTGCGTCTGGGTGTCGTCTGTGGTTTGGCACAAGAAATTCAATTAAGATGGCAATTAAAAGTCCAGAATAAGGAAGGGCTTTTTTTATAAGGTTAATTTTTTTTTGATTTGTAAATTCTGCCATAACATTCTCCAAAACTTAATAAGTGTTTATACACTGTAATAACCTAGTATGTCAATAGGTATTATTGTTTATGACGGAATTTGTTTTTTTGGGCGTTTCCGGGCTTTTTAAGCCCGGTCGCTACGTCCGGGGTTCCGCTTTCGCTCCAATGTTTCGCATCAGGCTTGATGCAAAACATCGCCTTGTGGCGCCCCTGCCATCGCTAACGCGGATTTTTATTTTATGTAATAAACGTAGTCTGGCTTACGAGGAGCAGCTTTTGCTTCGCCACCTTCTTCTTTGTAGCCGAGAGCTACGTGGCCGATTCCTTCGTAGTCGCCTTCGATGTTGAGTGATTTCAAAATTTGTTTACCAAAATCGCTTTCAAATTCTTCTTTTGCGCGATGAATCCAGATTGAACCGATTCCAAGGGTAGCGGCTGCGTTCATTAAATTGCCCATAACTAAAGTTCCGTCGTAAACATGGTTTACAGCTTTTTTGTCTGCAAGTACGATTAAAATAACAGGAGCACCGTAGAATGGATCAAAATCTGCCGGGCGGCCTGCAATTTTTGCGTTTTCTGCACGGAGTTTTTCTCTAAGTTCTTTGTTTGTAACAGCAATTATGATCGAAGGCTGTAAGTTTTTTCCACTTGGAGCGTAAGTTCCAGCTTCGATAATCTGAGAAAGTTCGTCGTCTTTTATCATTTCTGGCTTAAATTTGCGGCAGCTGCGGCGAGTTTTTAAAACATTGATAGTTTCGTTCATTTTTTTATCTCCACTCTTTTTTTTAGAAAATAAAATGTTTTCTAAAAATTCTACGTTTAAAGTAGCAAATTTTCAAAAATCGCTCAATCTTTACTTGCTTTATAATTTAGTTTGATATAAAACTATTTTTATGCAGGAAGAATTTATGCGCAGAGCCATTGAACTGGCAAAAAAAGGAAAAGGTTTTACAAATCCAAATCCGCTGGTTGGGGCAGTAATTGTAAAAAACGGAAAAATCGTTGCAGAAGGATTTCATCATAAATACGGAGACCTTCATGCTGAGCGCGATGCTCTAAAAAATGCCCGCGACAACAATGCAGATGTAAAAGGTGCTGCAATTTACGTTACCTTAGAACCATGCTACCACACAGGAAAACAGCCGCCATGCACACAGGCTTTGATCGAAAGTGGAATTTCGGAAGTAATTTATGGTAGCCGTGATCCAAATCCGCTTGTAAATGGAAAAGGAAAAAAAGTTCTTGAAGAAGCAGGAATTAAAGTTACTGCTGATTTTTTGCGCAGCGAATGTGATTCATTAAATCCAGTATTTTTTCATTACATAAAAAATAAAATGCCTTATGTAATTATAAAATATGCAATGACGGCAGACGGACAAACCGCAACTTCAACTGCACAGAGCCGATGGATAACTGGACACGACGCAAGACAAAATGTTCACAAAACCCGCTCAAATGTAATGGCAGTTTTAACAGGAATTGGAACGGCAAAAAAAGACAATCCAATGCTAAATGTTCGCCTCGACGACCAGTCAAAACATAGACAGCCGGTGCGTGTAGTTTTAGACAGCCATTTAAAGCTTAGCCCGGAAAGCATGCTTGTGCAGACGGCAAACGAAATTCCTGTGATTGTATTTTGCAAAAATGAACTTACAGAAACGGAACTTATAAAAAAGTCGGTTCTTGAAAGTAAGGGTGTAAAAGTTCTTACGACAAAGGCAGAAAAAAATCATTCGATATTGTATACGCAATTAAAAACTCTCGGCGAAGCAGGAATTGATTCTGTTATGGTGGAAAGCGGCGGCACATTGAACGGCAGTTTTTTCTTTGACGAAAAAGGTCTTGTTCAGGAAGTTGACGTTTATATTGCGCCAAAGATTTTTGGAAACGACGGACGCACAATTTACAGTCCGGTTCGTGGAAAAGGAATTGAACTTCCGTCTCAGTGCATAAATCTAGGAAAACCAGAAATTGAATTTTTTGGTGAAGATATTCTGTTAAAATATTTTTTAAAAGATTCAGTTTAGAGTTTTTACGCGTTGTTTATAGGGGAAGAAAAAATGTTTACAGGCATAGTTGAAGAAACGGGAACAATAAATTCAATTTTGCAGAAAGGAAATTCTCTTGTTTTAGAAATAAACTGCACTTTTGCCGGTGGCTTAGCTTTAGGCGAAAGCGTTGCTGTAAACGGAGTTTGTCTTACAGTAACTCAAAAAACGCAAAACTCTTTTTTTGCCGACGTAACTCCAGAAACTTTTCGCCGGACAGGATTGGGAGAACTAAAGCAGACCGGCAGCGTAAATCTTGAACGCGCAATGAAGGCCGACGGAAGATTTGGCGGGCACATTGTAAGCGGACACATCGACGGCACTGGATTTTTTGTTTCTTTTGTGCGCGAACAAAATGCTGTGAATGTAGAAATTGCAGTTAATGCAAATATTGGAAAATACATAATCGAAAAAGGCTCGGTTTGTGTTGATGGAATCAGTTTAACAGTGGCAAATGTAAATTACGGCAGCGACGAAACTGTTTTTGAAGCAGCTGTAATTCCGCATACATGGGAACAAACTACACTCAGCAAAAAAAATAGCGGAGACAAAGTAAACATTGAATGTGATTTAGTTGGCAAATACATAGAACATTTTTTGAATTTGAACGACAGTCAAAAAAATGTTCCTGTAACTACAAAAACAATAGATGAAGAAACCTTGAACAGTTTTATGAGCACTTGTCCAAGCTTTCATTAGGCTTAAGCGTTAGGGATAGCAGGGGCGCGAATGCGATGTTTTGCGGCAAGCACGCCGGTCGAGCTTGTCGAGACCTAAGTGATTGCTGCAAAACATTGTAGCGAAAGCGGAACCCCGGATAGCCCGACCTGCCATACGGCAGGGAACGCCCGCATAAAAAAATAAAATTTTTAAATATCAGGAGGAACTATGGCAACAGGTTTAAATACAATCGAAGAAGCTCTTGCAGATTTAAGAGCCGGCAAAATGATAATGGTAACAGATGCAGAAGACCGCGAAAACGAAGGAGATTTAATTTGTGCCGCAAGATATGCAAGGCCAGAAGTATTGAATTTTATGGCGAGCAAGGCAAAAGGTTTAATCTGTATGCCAATGAGTGCGCAGATTGCAAAAAAGTTAGAATTTTCGCAAATGGTCAGCGACAACACAGACAACCACGAAACTGCATTTACAGTAAGCGTTGACCACGTAAACACATCGACCGGAATCAGCGCATTTGATCGTTCGCGTACGGCAATGGCAGTTGTAGAGACAGAGGCAAAGCCTCAGGATTTTAGAAGACCAGGACATATGTTCCCGTTAGTTGCAAAAGAAGGCGGAGTTTTTGTAAGAACAGGCCACACAGAAGCAACTGTAGATTTTTGTCGTCTTGCAGGTTTAGAAGAAGCAGGACTTTGCTGCGAAATTATGAGCAATGACGGTCACATGGCTCGTCTTACAGAACTAAAAAAAATGGCACAGGAATGGAATTTAAAACTTGTGAGCATTGAACAGTTAATCAAATATCGAAAAAATCACGAACAGATTGTCGAAAAAGTTGCAGAAGCAAATCTTCCTACAAAATACGGCAATTTTAAGTTGATTGGATTTTTAGACAAAATTACAGGCGCCGAACATGCAGCACTTGTAATGGGCAACGTAAGTGGAACAGAAGAAAGCATTTTGTGCAGGGTTCACAGCGAATGTTTAACAGGCGACACTTTTGGCTCTTTAAAATGCGACTGTGGAGATCAGTTTGCGGCAGCAATGACAAAGATAGCGCAGGAAGGTAAAGGAGTTCTTTTGTACTTAAGACAGGAAGGCAGAGGAATTGGACTTTTAAACAAAATAAAAGCCTATGCTTTGCAGGACAGAGGAATGGACACAGTAGACGCAAATCTCGCGCTCGGTTTACCGGCAGATGCCCGCGACTATAATTGTGGAATCCAGATGCTAAAATCTCTTGGAATTAAAAAAATCAGGCTTTTAACGAACAACCCGGATAAAATAAAGCAGATTAACGACAGTGACAGCGGAATTGAAATTACAGAACGTTTGCCTCTGGCAGTTCCAACACGCCCTCAGGATATTCAATATTTAACGACAAAACGTGTCCGTATGGGGCATTTTTTATAAGATTTTGGCGTTTCCCTGCTGACGCAGGGCCGGGCTATCCGGGGTTCCGCGCAAAAGCGCTACATTCAAAAACGGGGTTTCGACAAGCTCAACCGCCGTTTTCGAACGCCTGCGGCGCCCCTGCTATCCCTAACGCGTAATGTTAAAGAAAACATAAAAAAAATAAATTATACACAGGAGACAAAAATGAACATTATTGAAGGAAAACTGGTTTCAACAGGCAACCCAAAAATTGCAATCGTAGCAGCCCGCTTTAACGAATTTATCGTAAGCAAACTGATCGAAGGTGCCCGCGACGGACTTTTACGCCACGACGTAAAGGAAGAAAACATTGATCTTTGCTGGGTTCCTGGCAGTTTTGAAATTCCAGTTGCAGCAAAACGCCTTGCAGAAACCAAAAAATATGATGCAATTATCTGTCTTGGTGCTGTAATCCGCGGAGCAACAGACCATTACGATTATGTTTGTGCCGAAGTTTCAAAAGGAATCGCCCAGGTTTCTTTAAATACAGGGCTTCCGGTTCTTTTTGGCGTTCTTACAACAGACACAATCCAGCAGGCAATCGAACGCGCAGGAACAAAAGCCGGCAACAAAGGCTATGACTGTGCACTCAGCGCTTTGGAAATGATAAATCTTTTCCAAAAAATCTAGTTTTATAAAAATACGCCACCGAAAAAACAAACATGCTTTCGGTGGCGTTTCTATTTTCTAAAAAAGCAGAATCTGATTAGTATTCGCCTTCCCAATCTTCTCCAAATTCTTCTTCCATTTCTTCAATTGCAGAACTGTCGCCAGCCATGGCTTCGTCGTGGAGAGCGCCATAGTAGTTGTCGTAATCGTTGTCAAATGGACCAGAATAAAAATTGTCATTTTTCTTTCTGTTTTGATTTAAACCCGAAGAATTTAAAGAACTGGTTCCAAAAAATAAATCGCTAAAAAAACCCATAAAAACCTCCTGCATTTACATTGCAATTGTTGAGCAATGTTTTTCGCTTTTGATACTTAATTCTAGCACAGAGCAGGGACATATATGGTCATTGTAATTAAATTTTTTTGAGAATTTTTTGGGAAGATTTGCGTGAAAGATTTTATTTGTGCTATATTTTTTGCATGGCAAAGTGGAATAGTGACATTTATTTAAAATTCAGGGCGGAACGCGGGCAGCCGAGTTTAGATTTAATTTCGAGATTGAATAAAAATTATAAAAATATTCTTGATTTGGGCTGTGGTCCTGGAAACAGTACTGCAAATCTTATAAAAAAATTCCCGGAAGCAGAAATTCTTGGAATTGACGCCGATGAAAATATGCTTCAAAAGGCTTTAAAAGAACATCCGGAATTAAAATTTAAAAAAGCTTTTTTGCCTCAGGATTTTGGCAATTTTGGAAAATTCGATTTGATTTTTTCTAATGCCTGCATTCAATGGATTAGTGCGCAAAAAGAATTGATTGAAAAAACTGCTGAGCACATAACCGGTGGCGGAACTTTTGCCGTTCAGGTGCCAATGACGGACGAGTCGCAGTTTTATTCAAAAATTTTAAAATCTGTTTTGCAAAAAAAAGAATATGAAAATCTGCGAAAAATTCATAATTTTTATGCTCTCGATGAATACGGTTACTACAATCTTTTGAGTCAGCATTTTAAAAAGGTTGAAATCTGGAAAACGGACTATCATCACATCGTAGACAGCGCAGAAGACATTGTCAGCTGGTACGAAGGAAGCGGGCTAAGACCTTACCTGGCAGAATTAACCGAAGAAAAAAGAGAAGAATTTAAAGAATGTCTTCTGGAACTTATTAAAAAAGAATACAAACCGCTCAATGACGGAAAATATTTTTTAATAATGCCAAGACTCTTTTTTATTGCAGAAAAATAACGGAAAAATTCTATTTTTGCAAAAGTTCCTTAATGTAAATTGCAATCTGCAAAAGACATCTTGTGTCGCCGTCAGAAAGATCTACGTTTAAAACATCCTGCAGACGCTGCAGGCGATACAAAACAGTGTTTCTGTGAGTGTTGTTTTGTTCAGCAACAGAATGAATGTTTCCGCCGAGCTTTAAATAAAGTTTTAGAGTTTTAAGGTAATCTTCGCGCTTGCTTATTTCCAGGCTTTCCATTTTTCCGAGGATGCTTTTGTACATCTGCTCAAGAACTTTTTTGTTTTTTACTTCCAGGAGAATTTTGTAAATTCCAAGATCATCATATTTTTGCAGTGAATCTGAATTTTTTGCCAGATTCATTGTAATTTCTGCATGATTGTAAGCGTCCTGTAAATCTTCAACACTTGTGCAGTTTTCTGAAAGCGAAATTTTCATATTTTTAAAGAATTTGTCAATTTTTGCTGTGTGGAATAATTCTTCTGCAAAGGCTGAATTTTCATTTTTAATGACATAAATTATTTTATGGTTGTGAATAAAGCAGCAATAATCATTTTGCGAAAAACGTATTTTTGGATTAAACGAAAATTGAATATAACGTTTAACCTGTTCCATATCGTTGTTAAAAAGATTTTCCTGAAGTTCAACTAATGCAACGCAAAAACTTTTTGCATTATGAAAAACAGTATTTTCTATTTGTTTTGGATCGAATTTTTCTTTTTCAAAAATTGCTCGATAGAAGAATTTTTCGACATTATGACTGTTCTGGCTGTCGGAAGAAATCATATTTCCGAGATCCTGCATTAAATCTACAGTGTGAATTTCCCACGGCATTGTAAAAAGCGGAAAACCGATACTGTCGCAATAATCTTTTACAGCCTGAGGAATTTCGAGAATATATTTTCCTGTGTTTACGATTAAGCCAGAAGCGTTGTGGCTGGCAAATTTGTCTACAAAATCTTTTAAAAAGGCACAAAGATTTTCTGTTTCGCTGATTCCTTCGTTTTCTGAACGACGTTTTAAAAGAAGCCCGGTTGTAATTGCGAGTTCGCCACCACGGATATATTCTGCGGAATTAGGATCTTCGGTGTAATAAATCCAGCTGACCGTTTGCTGTAAGCCGGCTCTTCCTGCAACTAATTTTAATTTAAAAGGTGTTTCTGAAAAATTTAAAAGTGTATTTACCGTAAGTGCCATAGTTTTGACCTCGCTTGTAAGAAGTACACAAAAAAAGTAGCGGGTTTTGTAAAAAAATGCAAGATGCACGATACACGGTGTCAAATGTTTTTTTATTTTTTAAGAATTTTTTTTGATGAAAAACTGTAACAAAAAGATTGAATTTTTAAGAAAGAATTTGCTAAGCAGGGCAGAAAAAAAACTGCACAAAGAAAACTCAAAAATTTAGGAAAATTCACAAAGAAAAATTGTTGACATCAATAGGCGATAGTAATAAATTTGCATCATTCATTAAACATCGTGCACGATGCACGAGCGATAATCAATTTGAGCTTAATGCCGGAATTTACTTCTGGTGTTTGCAGAGTTTGCGTTGCAGACTTTTTTATAAATCGCGGTTTTTAATTAACCGCAGAACTAAAGTCATAAAGATATATTTGACTTTTATGAGGAGCTTTTTTATGAAAAAAATTCAAAAAATTTTTGCTCTTGGACTGATTGCTTCTATGGCAGCAGGAAGTGTTTTTGCCGCAAAGCAGAAGACAATAAAAATCGGTTTTAACATTCCTTTGACTGGAGATTCTCCAAAAGTTGGAGAAGGCGCAAAGTATGCTGGTGAAATTGTAAAAAATGAAATTAACGCTGCCGGTGGTCTTGATGTAAAAGGTACAAAATATCTTCTCGATTTTATTTATGTTGATAATGAACTTAAGGCAGATTCTGCAATCAATGCTGCAAACAAACTTATTGATATTGATAAAGTTTTGGCTTCGATTGGACCTGAAGGTTCTGGACGTGCAATTCCTGCTGGTGAAGTTTACAACGATGCAAAAGTTCCAATGATTACTCCATGGGCAACAAACCCGGCTGCAACAATTGATCGTCCTTATTGTTTCCGTGCGTGCTTCCTTGATCCATTCCAGGCTCCTGTTGCTGCAAAATTTGCAAGTGAACAATTTGGTGCAAAAACTGTAGCAATCATTTACAACCTCGAAGACGATTATTCAAAAACTCTTGCAGAACTTTTTAAGGGTGAATGGGAAAAGAAATACGGCAAAGTTGCAGTTTTTGAATCTTTTGGACAGAAAGACCAGGATTTTTCGGTACAGCTTACAAAGGTTGTAAACTCTGGCGCTGATTTCCTTTATCTTCCATGCTATTACAACCATGTTGGTTTGATTACTTCTCAGGCAAAAGATCTTGGCTGGTCAAAACCAGTAATGGGTTCAGATTCCTGGGGTTCTGCTGACCTTGTAAAACTTTCTAAGGGTGCTGTTGTTGGAGATTACTTTACAACTCATTACGCTGCAAAGGGTGCAACAGGCAAGGCAAAAGAATTTATTGAAAAATACGAAAAAGCTTACGGTTATGTTCCAGATGATGTTGCTGCTTTAACTTACGATGCAATTAACATTGTTCTTCAGGCAATCCAGGAAGCAGGAATTACGGGCAAAATTAAAACTGACCGCACAAACGTTATGAAAGCAATGGGAAACATTAAAAGTTTTGCCGGTGTAACTGGAAACATGCGCTTTACTCCTGATGGAGATCCTGTAAAGGATGCAGTTGTTGTAAGAGTTACTCCAGAAGGTGAATTTGAATTTGTAAAGGCATTGCAGCCATAGTAACGGCTTAGGGGGTGTAAGGGCGCCGAAGGCGTAGTTTTACGCCGGTTGAGCCTGTCGTCCGAAGGTGCGACAGCAACCAGCGTAAAACTATACAGGCGAAAGCCGGAACCCTGAAACACCCGACCCGCAGTTATAAACTGCGGGGAAGCTCCAGAAAAAAAACACAAAAAGGGGACAAGGCATGACATTTTTTATTCAAAATATCTTTAATGCCCTTCAGTGGGGCAGTTTTTATTCGATTATTGCTTTGGGATACTGTCTTGTTTACGGCGTTCTTAGATTAATTAATTTTGCTCACGGCGACATTTTTATGACGTCCTGTTACATTGCTTTTTTTGTTGTTGCAGGACTTACGGCTCATTTTGCGGGTTTAACTGGAATTCCGCTTTTTGTAATTACTCTTGTTGCAACAGTTGCACTTACGGCTCTTTTAGGAATTGGCATAGAAAGAATTGCTTACCGTCCGTTGCGTGCAAAAGGGGCAAACAGACTTTATGTTGTAATTACAGCATTGATGATTGGATTTATTCTTGAAAACGGAAACCTGGCTGTTCTTGGTGCTTCTGCAAGAAGTTTTCCGGATATTCTGCCAAAGTATGTTTGGAATATTGGACCTGTCACAATTACATCTTTGAAAGTTTTAGTAATTGTAAGCGCTATCGTTATTTTTGCAGGGTTGCAGTTTGTTGTTCAGACAACAACTCTTGGAATGAGTATGCGCGCAATTTCTTTTGATAAATTTGCAATTCCTCTTATGGGAATTCCTGTTAACACTGTTATTACTTTTACGTTTGGACTTGGTTCTGGGCTTGCTGCGATTGCAGGAATTCTTTTTGGAATGTCTTACCCGGTAATGGATCCTTACATGGGAATGATTATTGGCTGGAAGGCATTTATTGCGGCTGTTGTTGGTGGAATTGGTGACATTAAGGGTGCTTTTATTGGCGGATTTTTGCTCGGATTTATTGAAATTTTTGTTACAGCCTTTTTGCCTTCAAGTTACAAAGATCTGGTTTCGTTTGTAATTCTCCTTGTAATTCTTACTTTAAAACCAACTGGATTTTTTGGTGTAGCAAAATCAACAAAGATTTAACACTTTGTTTGCTTCAGGTTTTTTAGTTGAAAATTGCAAAAATGAATTGTCTGGACAACAAAAGCACATTTTTTGAATTTGTTTTTTGTTTACACAACGATTTTTTAAAATGAGGAAAAAAATGACTTTCATAAAGAATTTTAACACAATGATGGATTCTAGATTTAATCCTTCGGCCCGACAAAGAAAACTGATTATGCCACTTACGACAATCGTAATGATTTTAATAATTACGGTTCTTGCAAAGTTTGAACTTATCAATAATTACTTTCAGACGATTATTGTTACAATCTGCATAAATATAATAATGTCTGCGAGTCTGAATATCGTAAACGGTTACATGGGTGAGTTTTCGTGCGGACACGGCGGTTTTATGGCAACCGGAGCTTATGTTTCGTCTGTAATTTCGCTGATTCTTTTTAAGAACGGAAACTCAATTACTGGTTCTGCGCTTTTGCCAGAAGGTTTTGCGCTTTTAGGATTTCCTGTTGCAATTATTGCCGGCGGGCTTGGAGCCATGCTTGTAAGTCTGATTGTTGCAATTCCTTCGTTTAAAACCCGCGACGACTATCTTGCAATTATTACAGTTGCTGCAAACTTTATTGTTACAACTGCAATTAACAATATTCCTGCGATTGGGGCTAGCCGTGGCCTTATGGGAATGAAGTCTGTAATGAACGGAATGGCCGACGTTATTGATGTTCCGTGGATTTTAATCTGGGGACTTGTTTTTGCTGTTCTTTCGATTCTTTCGATTCACTTTTTAATGAATTCAACTTTGGGAAAAGGAATCAGCGCTGTCCGCTACGATGAAATTTCTGCGGAAATTATGTCAGTTGATACAAACCGCATGAAGCTGATTGCCTTTACTTTTAGTTCATTCTTAGCAGGAATTGCTGGTGGACTTTTTGCTCATCTGCTTGGATTTATAAATCCTTCTTCATTTGGAATTATGAAGTCAACAGAATCTTTGGTAATGGTTTATCTTGGCGGAATGGGTTCTTTAAGTGGTTCTGTTCTTTCTGCAATTATTTTTACAATCCTGCTTGAACTTTTGCGTCCTGCTCAAATCTGGAAGTGGGTAATTATTCCTCTTATTTTGATTTTGATTATGGAATTCCATCCAGAAGGAATTATGGGTTCAAAAGAACTTACACAGGTTTTTCCATTCTTAAAAAAATTCTTTCCGGCAAACAAAAACTTAAATCGTCCGGAAACGGCTGCGGCAACTGCGGAGTAGGGGGGAATTTATGAGCGAAACTTTATTAAAGATTGAACACCTGACACACCGCTTTGGCGGATTGCAGGCACTGACCGACATAAATGTTGAATTAAAAAAAGGAACAATCAACGGTTTGATTGGCCCGAACGGCGCTGGCAAAACTACGGTTTTTAACCTTGTAAGTGGTTTTTATGTTCCGTCGGAAGGAAACATTATTTTTGACGGAACTCGTCTTAACGGCCTGCGCCCGCACAAGGTTGCAGATTTGCAGATTGGAAGAACTTTTCAGAATATCCGCCTTTGGAGTGATATGACAGTTTTGGACAATATCTGCATTGCTCAACATTCGCGGCTTGGTTTTGGCTTAAAAGATGTTTTTTTAAAAACAAAAAAATACAAGGAAAGGGAAGCACAGATTCATAAGGAAGCGTGGGAACTTCTTGAAAAATTTGAACTTGCCGACTCCGCCCTTGATTATCCTAAAAATCTTCCATATGGAATTCAGCGCCGTGTAGAAATTGCCCGTGCCCTGAGCTTAAATCCAAAACTTTTAATGCTCGATGAACCAGCTGCAGGTCTTTCAACTTCTGACCTTGACGGTTTAATCAGTTACATAAAATGGATTCACGACACATTTGGAATTACGATCTGGATGATTGAACATCAGATGCAGGTTGTAAACACGCTCTGTGACCATATAAAAGTAATCAATTTTGGAAAGGAACTTGCTGAAGGAACTCCAGAAGAAATTCAGAAAAATCCAGCGGTAATTGATGCTTATCTCGGAAATGCAAAAATCGTTGAAGAAGCACAGGAACCGTTTGAGCCGATTCACCTGGAAAATCTGGCTACAAAGAGTGAATAGGGGGAAAACATGCTGCTTGAAGTAAAAAATTTAAAAGTATCATACGGAAATATCGAAGCACTCCACGGAATCAGTTTTAATGTTGATAAGGGAGAAATTGTTACCTTGATTGGTGCAAATGGAGCCGGAAAAACTTCTACGCTGATGAGCCTTGCTCGTCTTGGCCGCCCGGAAGCTCCAGTTGTAAAAGAAGGCGACATTTTGTTTGAAGGCAAAAGCATTTTAAAGACTGAACCTTATGAACTTATTCAAAAAAAGATGATGTGTCTTGTTCCGGAAGGAAGACATATTTTTGGAAACCTTACGGTTGAAGAAAACCTGCAGATGGCCTGCTATGGCAGAAAAAGAGATGCGGATTCAAAACCGCGGACAGCTGAACTTTACGATCAGGTTTATGATCTTTTTCCGCGCCTTTTTGAACGTCGTAAACAGCGCAGTGAACTTTTGTCTGGTGGAGAACAACAGATGCTTGCTGTTGGCAGAGCTTTAATGACGGACAGTCCTTTTATTATGCTCGACGAACCAAGTATGGGACTTGCTCCAAAACTGATGTTTGAAATGTTCCGTGCCTTAAAACAGTTGAATTTTACTCAGAAGATGACGATTTTGGTTGTTGAACAGAATGCACAGGTTGCCCTTGATTTTGCAACTCGTGGTTATGTTCTTGCAACTGGAGAGATTATTGCCAGCGGAACAAGCGACGAACTTCGCAGCAATCCGGAAGTTCAAAAAGCCTACCTTGGAGGCTAAACAACTTTGCTCCTTTTTGTGGCTGCCCGTACTTTTGTTGCAGACTTGTCAACTGCACAAGGTGCGGGCAGCTTTTTTTTTTATTCTCCAAACGAAATACCTAAAGCCTTAGCTTCTAAAATTGAATCAGCTTTTCATTTTCTTTGCGATCGAAAGTCCTGTTGGCGTTGTTGCAAGTCCGTCCTGACCGGTTTCTCTTAAGCACGAAGGCAGTAATTTGCCGATTCTTCCCATGGAATCAATTACTTCGTCTGCAGGAATTGCGCTTTTTACGCCTGCCTTTGTCATTTGAGAACTTACAACGGCATTTACGGCACCGTTTACGTTTCGTTTAATGCACGGCACTTCTACCAGTCCTGCTACAGGGTCGCAGGTTAAACCGAGCATATTTTTTAAGGCAAGTGCAACAGAATTCAAAATATCTTCGTTTGTTCCGCCTTCAAGATAACTTAACGCTCCAGCTGCCATTGCACTCGAAGAACCAATTTCTGCCTGGCAGCCACCTTGTGCGCCGGCAATACAGGCTGCTTCTGCAATTACTTCGCCAATTCCTGCGGCAACAAACAGAGCCTTTACTATTTGTTCTTCTGTTGCGTTGCGTTGTTTTTCGTAAGTTAAAAGCACCGCTGGAATAATTCCGCAGGAACCCGCTGTTGGAGCTGCAACTATTCGCTTCATGCAGGCATTGTTTTCTCCCATTTTTACGGCTTTTTCCATTACTTCTGTTAAAAAGTCTCCAATTAAGCGATTCGGCTGTTTTTTAAATTCTTCAAGTTTTGCGCCATCGCCGCCACTTAAACCACTTGCAGAACGTAACGACGGATCGTAGCTTTCGTCTGCGTTTTTCATAGTGCGGTACATTTTTGTCATTTCTGCAAAGGAAGAATCAAAACTAACGTTGCGTTCTTTCATGTCGTCTTCGATAATTACCTGCCAGAATTCTTTCTGTTTTGTCTGTGCAATCTGTACTATTTTTTTTAATGTAGAAAAACTCATTAATTCCTCCAGCGTTAACCAAGCAGGCTGTAATATGTTACTTTTTCGATTCCTTCGAGGTGGCTGAGCCACTTAATTGAATCCTGCGGAATTTCCTGATCACATTCAATTACCATAACTGCGTTTCCGCCTCGGCTTGAACGATAAAGCTGCATTGTTGCAATGTTCACTGATTTATGACTGAGCATGCTCGTAACTTCTGCAATGTGTCCCGGCTGGTCAAGATTGTGAACAATGAGCGTCGGATATTCACCGCTGAAATTTGCACTAAGTCCGTCAATGCTTGCAATGTTGATGAGCGAGCCTCCAAGAGATTCTCCAACGATTTCTAGATGGCGGGAATTTACACCGTCGAGAATAAGCTGCACGGAATTTGGATGCGCGTTTTTAAGTTTTGCTTCTCCAAAACTAAATTCAATTCCTGCTTTTTCTGCAAGTTCAAAACTAAAAGGAATTTGCGGATCGTCAGGCTTCATTCCCAAAAGCCCTGCAAGAATTGCTTTTTGAGTTCCGTGACCTTTTCCTGTTGCAAGAAAAGAACCATACAAAAGAATCTGTGCTTTTTTTACAGGTTCCGACAAAAGCTTGCGCGACGTATAACCGATTTTTACCGCGCCTGCCGTGTGAGAACTGGAAGGACCAACCATAATTGGCCCGACAATATCAAAAATATTCATAACAAACAGTATACAAAAAAAATAAAAACCTTCAACATATCGTGCACGATGTATTGAACAAAAACATACTTATATTTATGCTTTTAGAAGAATTTTTAAGAAGAGGCAAAATCAAGGAGCAAAAATGACAGACGCAAAAATTATTTTTTCGAGCGAAGATTCTCTTTTGGTTGAATTTGAACAAAAGATTTGCGAAGAAGTTAATGCAAGGGTTTCTCTTTTTGCAAAACTTTTTGAACAATGTGCTTTAGAAATGCCGGAAGTTACAGAAATTGTTCCAGCATATTGTTCTGTAACAATTTATTTTGACGAAACAAAGTGTAATAAAGATTCAATAAAAAGTATGGCACAAGCTGTTTTAGAAAAAATGGACGGTGCACAAAATTCTTCACAAAATGTTCTTTCAAAAACTGTAAAAATTCCTGTCTGCTACGAAGATGCAGATTTTGCTCCAGACCTTGCAGATGTTGCAAAAAACGCAGATTTAACCCAGGACGAAGTTATAAAAATTCACAGCGAAAAAGAATATTTAATTTATATGCTCGGATTTTTGCCGGGATTTGCTTATCTTGGCGGCTTAGACAAAAGACTGGAAACTCCGCGTCTTACAACTCCGCGCACAAAAATTCATGCTGGGAGCGTTGCAATTGGAGGAAGCCAGACAGGTTTGTATCCAGTTGAATCTCCGGGAGGCTGGAGAATTATTGGAAGGACTCCGTTAAAGGTTTTTGACCCTGAAAGGGAGCCTGCTTTTTTGTATTCAGCCGGCGACAAAATAAAATTTGAACCAATTACAAAAGAAGAATTTAATGCTTTTAACGAAGAAGAATGGCTTATAAAAAACGGTTTTAAAAACGAAAATACAAAAAAATTGCAGCGTTTTGTTTGTACAGGCGGAATAAAAATTTTAGACGGCGGAATGCAGACAACAGTTCAGGATTCAGGCAGAAAAGGATTCCAAAAATATGGAATCGGCGAAAGTGGCGCAATGGACAAAAAAAGTTTTATGCTTGCAAACGCTTTTGTTGGCAACAAAAAAGATGCAGCCTGCCTCGAAACAACATTAAAAGGCCCGGAAATTTCTTTTACTACAGATTGTGTTTTTGCAATTACGGGTGCAGTTTTTAATGCTGAACTTGACGGAAGAAGTGTTCCAATGAACTGCGCCATAAAAGCAAATGCAGGAAGTGTTTTAAAATGTAGATTTGCGGGCGGTGGACTAAGAAGTTACATTGCATTCAGGGGCGGGGTGGTTGTTCCTTTAGTTTTTAAAAGCAGTTCAACTAATGTAAAAAGCAGAATGGGCGGCTACTTTGGAAGAAAACTTACCTGTGGGGATGAAATTGCGGTTGGCAATAATTTTATAAATTCAAAATTAAAAGACGACAATTTGCAGACCAGCGACGTTGCACAGGAAAATTCAACAAAAGACAATCTAATTCAAGAGCCTTTAGAAATAGAAGTTGTAAAGGGCGCACAATTTGAGTTTTTTAGTGAACAAAGTGTAAACAGCTTTATTCAAAATATTTACACAGTAAGCCCGGAAAGCGACAGAATGGGAATTCGTTTTATGGGCGAAAGCCTTAACTGCGGAAAAACCGACATAATTTCTGATGCAATTGCTTTTGGCTCTGTTCAGATAACTTCTGCCGGATTGCCGGTTGTAATGGCAGCAGACCGGCAGACTACAGGCGGTTATGCAAAAATTGCTGCCGTAACAAAAGAAAGCATGAACAAACTTGCTCAGGCTGTTCCTGGCACAAAGGTAAAATTTATTTTTGGAGGAAAAAAATGATAAAGAACGAAAATCAATACAAAGACGCATTGCCGTCAGACGTACGCAAACTGATTGCAGAAGGTGTTATTACTGGTCAGACTTCCGGAATGTGTGCCGGCTTTGCACAGGCAAATCTTTGCATTCTTCCTAAAAAATATGCTTACGACTTTTTGTTGTTTTGTCAGCGAAACCAAAAATCCTGTCCGCTCCTGGAAGTAAGCGACGAAGGTTCAAAATTCTTAAAAACTTCTGCTAAAAACTGCGACATTGCAACACAAATTCCAAAGTACAGAGTATGGAAAAACGGAATTCTTGTTGATGAATGCTGTGATGTTACAAAATACTGGCGTGACGATCTTGTTTCGTTTGTAATTGGCTGCAGTTTTTCTTTTGAAAGCCTTTTAATTGACGGTGGAATTGATGTCCGTAATATTTCAGAAAATCACAACGTTCCAATGTATTTAACAAATATCGAAACAAATCCAGCGGGCATTTTCAGTGGAAAAATGGTTGTTTCTATGCGTCCGATTCCTTATGAACAGATTGTCCGCGCCGTTACTATTACAGCCCGAGTTCCAAAAGTTCACGGAGCGCCGGTTCACATTGGTGCGCCAGAAGTTATTGGAATAAAAGATATTAACAGACCAGACTTTGGCGAAATGAGCACAATAAACAAAGGCGAAGTTCCTGTTTTTTGGGCTTGTGGAGTAACTCCGCAGAGCGTTGTAATGAATTCAAAACCAGATTTCTGTATTACACATTCTCCAGGGCACATGTTGATAACTGATATTCCAGAAAGCATGTTACAAAGTTGAATATTGCGCTCTTTTGAACGAAAAAGTTGAACAAAAAGCCGATATTCAATTTTTAACATCAACAAATTGCACAAAAAAATAATAAATGTTTGTAAAAATTGCTAACGTGCACGATACAACTAAGTGTTATCTTTTGCTTATCAATTAAGAATCTATGGTGACTTTGCAACAACTACACAGCAAAGCACTTTTTTGGAGGAAAATATGGACGCAAAAGAAATTGCAAAGACACAGACAGAAAACGTACTTTTGGGCTGGAGCAAGCAGGGCGGATTAAATCCAATCGTTGTTGACCATGCTGAAGGAATTTATATTTACGACACAGACGGCAAACGCTACGCAGATATGTCGTCTGAACAGGTAAATGTTAACGCCGGCTATGCAAACAAAGAAATGACAGAAGCAATCAAAGCTCAGCTCGACAAATTTGCATATGTTCAGGGTTCCTGGGGCGCTGAATCTCGTGCAAAACTTGCAAAATCAATTATTGACCGTCTTCCAGACTGCTTTGGAAAAGTTTTCTTTACAAACGGTGGTGCAGACGCTAATGAAAACGCAATCAAAATTGCACGCATGTTTACAGGCCGCTTTAAGGTAATGAGCCAGTATCGTTCATACCATGGATCAACATTTGGTGCCGGAAACCTTACTGGTGAACCACGTCACTTTGCACTTGAACCAGCAATTCCTGGATTTATTCACTTTAGAGGACCATATTCTTATCAGGAAAAACTTCATTTTGAATCAGAAGATGAAGAATGTGCATACTACGTTGACAAACTCCGTGAACAGGTAATTTTTGAAGGCGGCGACAGAATTGCTGCAATCATTCTCGAAACTGTAATCGGTTCAAACGGAATTATCATTTATCCAAAGAACTACCTTAAAGGCGTTCGCAAGATTTGTGATGAATTTGGAATCATGATGATTTGCGACGAAGTAATGGCTGGCTGGTACAGAACAGGAAAAATGTTTGCTTACATGAACTTTGATGTAACTCCAGATATTATTACTTTTGCAAAGGGCGTAAACTCTGGTTACATTCCACTTGGTGGTTGTATCGTAAAGAACGAAATTGCACACTTCTTTGACGACAAATATCTTTCTTGTGGTCTTACATATTCAGGACATCCTCTTGCATGTGCTGCCGGTGTTGCCTGTCAGGAATTCTATCTTAAGAACAACATCGAAGAACATGTTCAGAAAGTTGGAAAGCATCTTGGCGAAAAGCTTGAAGAATTAAAGGCAAAACACAAGTGTATTGGCGACGTCCGCTATATTGGACTTTTCTCTGGAATTGAACTTGTAAAAGACCGCACAACACGCGAACCACTCGTTCCTTGGGGACAGGATCCAAAAGGAATTATGGGCGCAATCGTAAAAGAACTTAAGAGCCGCGGATTCTTTACATATTCACACGAAAACGTAATCGTTGTTGCTCCTCCACTTATCATTACAGAAGCTCAGATTGACGAAGAACTTGTAAAGATGGACGAAGTTTTGAGCATTGTAGACGAAAAGTATTTATAATAAAAATTAAACAGACGAAATTCCGGCGAATAGTCGTAATTGCACAAAGCTTGTTGAATGGCAATAAAGACGAAAGCCGGAATTCTAACTTTAAAATCTGGAGAAAAACATGGCATTCAATTTAACAACTGCTCCACGCACGATTGTTGGAGAAGGCGCATTAAAACTTGCAGGACCTTACTTAAAAGCATTTGGAAAAAAAGCTCTGATTGTTACAGGAAAGATAATTACAAAAACCGGGCTTGCTGCTCAGGTACAGTCGGTTTTGGAAGAGCAGGGAATTCAATCTGTTGTTTTTAATGATCTTCCAGGTGAACCAACGGACTTAATGATTTACGCTGGTGTTGAAGTTTTTAAAAACGAAAACTGTGATTTTATAATTGGTCTTGGTGGCGGAACTCCGCTCGACAGTGCAAAGGCAATTGCAGCAATGGCTGTTCTTCCTGGCAAACTTGCAGACTACAAAGGCAAGGAAATGGCCGGTGATTTTGCTCCTTTGGTTTTAATTCCAACTACAGCAGGAACAGGTTCAGAAGTTACAAAATATGTTGTTTTTACAGACACTGCAACAGACGCAAAACTTTTAATCAAAGGCGATGCACTTTTACCAAAGCTCGCAATTCTTGACTACACTTACACAATTACTTCTCCAGCTTCTATTACTCTTGCAACAGGAATGGACGCTCTTACTCATGCAGTAGAAAGTTATACTTGTGTAAAACATACTCCAATTACAGACCTTTACTGTCTTGATGCAATCAAACGGATTTTTAAATATCTGCCGGTTGCTGTAAAAGACGGAACAAATAAAGAAGCCCGCGAAAACATGCTTTTAGCAGCTTACGAAGCAGGCGTTGCAATTAACACAAGTCCTACGACAATTGTTCACGGAATGAGCCGCCCGATTGGTGCTTTGTTCCATGTTCCGCACGGAATTTCTAATGCAATGCTTTTAGTTGAATGTTTGCGAGCAGTTATCAGCGGAACTTACGAACGCTTTGCAGACCTTGGCGTTTTGATTGGAGCTGCCAGCGAAAGCGACGAGCCAAAAACTGCAGCAGAAAAGTTCCTTGCAAAACTCGAAGATTTTACAAAAGAACTAAAAGTTCCAACATTGCGCGAATACGGTCTTGACCTTGAAAAATTTGCAGAAAAAGAAGAAAAAATGGCAACAGATTCGCTTGCTTCTGGTTCTCCGGCAAACTGCTACAAGGTTCTTACAAAAGAAGAAGAAATCGCAATTTACGATATTCTGCGTTCAAAGTAGAAAAAACTTTTAGGACAGGTTTGAAACAACAATTTTCAGACAAGGGCAGCAAATGTTGAACAATGAACGATAAAAATGTCACCCTGAAATAAGTTTTCAGGGTTTCATATTTTACCAGGAGGGAAAAATGAAACTTGCTTTAATACAGATGAAAGGCTCTGACACAAACGAAAAAAATCTTGCCATTGCCTTACAAAAAATAGACGAAGCTGCTTTATGTGGAGCAGATTTTGTCGTGTTGCCGGAAATGTTTAGTTGTCCGTATAAAGCTTCTAATTTTCCTGTCTTTGCTCAGATGGACGGTGGCCTGAACTGGGAAAAACTAAGCGAAAGCGCAAAAAAGAATAAAATCTATCTTGTTGCAGGCAGTATGCCGGAACTTGAAATTGACCGTTCTCATTTAAATCCTGTAAAAAGAATCTATAATACTTCCTATGTTTTTGACCGCAGTGGAAAACAAATTGCAAAGCACCGTAAAATGCATCTTTTTGACTGCGATATTCCTTCGGCACGATTTTACGAAAGCGAAACTTTAAGTCCAGGCTCTCAGGTTACTGTTTTTGACACAGAGTTTGGAAAAATCGGTTTAATGATTTGTTTTGATATTCGCTTTCCAGAATTGTCTCGCTTAATGGTTGACCAGGGCGCAAAAATGATAGTTGTTCCAGCAGCTTTTAATATGACGAGTGGACCTGCCTGGTGGGATATTATGTTCCGTACGCGTTCAACAGATAATCAGGTTTTTATGGCGGGGTGTTCTCCTGCCCGCGACGAAAATGCAGGCTATGTTGCGTGGGGACATTCGCTTGTTACAGATCCGTTTGGAAAAATTCTTGCTCAGCTAGACGAAAAAGAAGGAATTCTTTATTACGAGCTGGATTTGTCGCAGGTAGAAACTTTTAGAAATCAATATAAAATCTTAAAAGCGCGACGAACAGACATTTATAAATGCGAAAGCGTTCTGTAACCCGGTGGTTGAGTTTGTCGAAACTACCGGTTAAGAGTGTTGCCGGTTGATTTTGACCTGAATTCTTTCTAAATGTATTTTTGAATTACAGGCAGCAGAATATTCATATCGATTGGTTTTGCAACGTGATCGTTCATTCCTGATTCCAATGCTTTTTTGCGGTCTTCTGAAAAAGCATTTGCTGTCATTGCAACAATCGGGATTGACGCTTTTAGAGGATTATTCATGCGACGGATTTTTAGAGCTGTATCGTAGCCGTTTAAGATTGGCATTTGAATGTCCATTAAAATCAAATCATAATAATCTGCGTCTGCTTTTTCGAGCATTTCTATGCAACTAACGCCGTCGTCTGCGCGTTCAATTAAAAGTCCTTCTTCCGACAAAAGTTCAATTGCAATCTGTGCATTTAAATCATTGTCTTCTGCCAGAAGAATTCTCTTTCCAACAAGGGCTGATTCATCAAAATTGATTAGTGCACGTTTTGCGTTTGTGTCTTCTTCTTTTGCAATTCTGCACGGAATTATTACTGTAACAGTTGAACCTTCGCCGAGTTTACTTTTTATATTCACAGAACCGTGCATTAAATCAACTAACTTTTTTACAATGCCCATTCCAAGACCAGTGCCTTCTATTCCGCTTGCAGTTGTTGAACGTTCTCGCGAAAAGGCTTCAAAAATGTGTTTTTGGAATTCTTCGGACATTCCAATTCCGTTGTCGGAGATTGAAAGAACAAGATTGCACCAGCCTTCGCGTTCAATTTTTTCCTGATAAATCAAGCAGTCAATTTTTCCTTTTGCGCCAGTGTATTTGATTGCATTGCTCAAAATATTCATTACGATTTCTGAAAAATGTGAATCATCAATAAAAAGATATTTGTAGTCGAGGTTTACAGATTTTGTAATTGTCTGCTGTTTTTTTTCGGTTGTAGTTATAAACATCGTAATGCAGGAATCAAAGGACTGTTCAATGTTTGTGGCAGATTCTTCAATAATTATTTTGTCGTTTTCGATTCTTGCAAGATCAAGAACGTTGTTTATTAAGGAAAGCATTTTTTGACCGCAGCTGCCAATGTTTTTCATGTATTCGCTTAAGCGTTCCGGTTCTGTTAAATGTCGTTTTGCAAGTTCTGTGTAGCCGATAATCGCGTTCATTGGAGTGCGAATGTCGTGCGACATATTGAATAAGAATGTTGATTTTGCTCTGCTTGCCGACGCTGCCGTGTGAACAGCTTTTTCGAGAATTTCGTGCTGTTTCTTTTGCATTTTCTGCTGTTTTTTTAAACACATTGCACAAAGAACAGAAAAAACTACAATTACAGCACTTCCGATTTTTTCAAAATTGAATGCAATCTTTTTGCGCTGCTTTATGAAAGTGTAAGTTGGTTCCATGTCCATTTCTATACAAAGAGCGCCTATTATTTCTGTCGGATTGTCTTTTGCCCTTACAGGATAGCAGGCTGTAAAAATGTGTCCCCAGGTTGTATCGATAATTTTTTGTGAATAAACAGTTTTGCCTTCGAGAGCCTGAGCAATAAAAGGAATCATTTCATCTTCGATATATGAACCGGGAAAAGCAAAATCTTTTGCGCCTAAATCAAGACCGTCAACAAGATAAATAAGTTTGCCTTCGCTGTTGCGTTTTGCAGTATAAAAATATCTTGTTGAATTCATATTGCGGATTTCGTTCAACTGCGCCTGAAGTTTTTGATAGCGCGGAGAATTCATGTCTTTTATTTCTTGAATTTCAGAAAAATCTTCTCTTGTAAGAATTCCCTGAACTCCTTTGTGCATTGCGTCTGTGCGTATGCAGTTTTCTTTAACGTCATTTTCGAGAATACTTGTTGCATAAGTGTGTTGCAGTGTGTATGTGTAAACACAAATAAATAAAATGGACAATAACAGAAACAAAGTAAAATTATAAAAACGAATTCTGTTTTTAAAAATGTTTTTCATTAATTTTTCTACTCTGGTTTATAAAAATATTTTTAACATCGTTGATGTTTTTATTTCTTTCTATAAATAATAAAGCCTTTTATAAAAAAGTTAAACAAGATTTAATTTTTTAAGTCTTAATAAAATAGAATTTTAACAAAATGAATAATATTGCAATAAACTTAATTCAGAAATTTTGTGAATAAGTTTTGCTTTAAAATAAAAGACACAGATTTTTTATCCTTTTCTAAATTCTCTTGGGGAACTTCCTGTGATTTTTTTAAAGATGTCGCCAAAATAGTTGCCGTCGGAAAAGCCGCAGGCGGTTGCAATCTGAGTTACAGAAAGTTCACTTTTTAAAAGCATCTGCATGCTGTGCTGAATGCGGACGTTTAAAAGATATTCGCGGAATCCCAAACCCGTTACTTCTTTAAATCGCCTTGAAAAATAAGTGTCGCGCATTCCTGCCATTTTTGCCGCCTGAACTAAAGTGATTTCCTGGGCGTAGTTTTCAAAAATGAATTTGGCAGACTTTTCTATTTCTGCCTGAGATTTAGATTTTGCAACAGAAGGATTTTCTTCTATTTGAGAATTTGAAGCAATTAAATTTAAAATTTCCAGAAGCCTGATTTTTATCTGCAAGCTATTAAATTTTGCTTCGACAGAATTATTTTGATTTTCGTTTTGTAGTTTTAGAATGTCGTAAAAACAGCGTTCCAAATTTTTTAGTTTTTCGCCGGAAAAAGCGACAGTGCATTTTTTTAGTTTTTCGTTCATAAAAGAAGTTCCCAAAAGAGGAATAAGGTCTTTAAGATATTTTTCTGTAAAATAAAGAGTAAAGCGTTCAACTGCGCAGTTTTCGTATTGGCTTCGGTGCAGTGTTCCGGGCGGCAAAATTATTACTTCTCCAGCGCTCAAAGAACTTACGCTGTGGGCGGCAAACATTTTGCATTTTCCGCCGGTCACAAAATAAAACTCAAAATAAGGATGATAGTGAGCCTGCGCCATGGACTGCGTTTTTACTTCGCGCTCAATATAAACAGAATGAACGCTGTCGCGGTAAAAGCCTTTTTTCTTTGAATCAAAAACCGTCTGTTCCATATTCGCCTTTAAATGCCGAACTTTTTTTAATCTGAAAAATCAACATTCAGCAAAGTATAATGCAAAATTCATAAGTAAACTGTATTTTTTGTTTAAAAATGATAAAAAACTTGTATTATTACTTTTTAATTATCTATATTCTAAAATATCTTTGAAAAAATTACGCGAGGAAGAAGATGGATTTGGCTTTGATTACTGCAAAACAGGTTTTTGAACTTTTTTTGATGGTTATGGCAGGAGTTGTGCTTTACAAGCTCAAGATTGTTTCGGGCGAAAACAAGGCCGTTTTAACATCGCTTTTAATAAAACTTGTCATTCCGTGTCTGATTGTCAATTCGTTTATGGGCTCGTCTGGCGACACAGAAATTCAGCTTGGAACAGCTTTTATTTTTAGCATTATTCTGTGCGCGATTGGTGTAGGAATTTCAATTTTAACTTCATTTGCTGTAAAAAAAGATTTCCGTGCAGTTTACCGCTTTGGCTGCGGATTTTCGAACGCCGCTTACATGGGATTCCCGCTCATAAGGGCAATGTTCGGCCACACTGGAATTATTTACGCAAGCGCATACGTTACTGTTTTTAACATTATGCTCTGGACAATCGGATACACATTCTTTGCGGAAGCTTCCAGCTTAAAAGATCTGGCAAAGTCGATTGTAAAATGTCCTCCGATTGTTGCAGTTTTTATCGGAATTATTCTTTACGTTCTAAAAATCAATCTTCCGCTCGTAATCTGTGAACCGATTGGTCAGATTGGAGCCATGACAACACCGCTTGCAATGATTGTTACAGGAATCACGATTGCGCAGACAAGCATTTTAAGTTCGCTAAAGTCAAAAGAAGTCTGGTATGGAACCTTTGTGCGCCTTGTCCTGATTCCGCTCGTTTGCACTCTTGTTTTTAAGCTGTTCAATTTTACCGGACAGACATCGCTTATCTGCCAGATTCTCGAAGCCTGCCCGGTTGCCGCAATCACCCCGATTCTCGCCGTAACATACAACAAAGACGAAAAATATGCGTCAGGCCTCGTTGTAATTTCT
The DNA here is from genome assembly GCA_963659855.1 of Parabacteroides distasonis. Classification (GTDB taxonomy): domain Bacteria; phylum Spirochaetota; class Spirochaetia; order Treponematales; family Treponemataceae; genus Treponema_D. Next base: position 41,724 of record CAVKVK010000004.1, read on the forward strand.
ACAGTTTTAAGCATTGTAACCCTTCCGCTCTACGTTCTCTTGCTGCAAAATCTTGGATTTTAAGAGCAGGGCAGGGGAACTCCTGCGCCGATTAAGCTATCTGCGCTGATTGAGCGTGTCGCGACAGGATGTCGCATGACTGGTGGTCTCGACGGACTCAACCACCGTGTGTAAGCGTTAGGGATTGTAGGGACGCGGAGCGTTGTTTTGTGGCGGTTGAGCTTGCCGAAACCAGAACAAAACAATGGAGCGCTTGGCGCGGAACCCCGAAAAGCCCGACCTGCCGGATGGCAGGGAACGCCATTAAAATCTTAGAACAATTTTTCCTGATTTCTCGACGCATACATAATTTCGTGATAGATTTTTTGTATGATTGGTTTTATTTATTCAAACTTACCGTGGTTTTGGCTTGGGTTAATGATAATTTTTATCTTAATCGAAGCTTTTACTTTTTCGCTTACAACGATTTGGGCGGCTCTTTCTTCTCTTGTAATGATTTTTCTGTCGATTACAAAACTTAATTTTAAATGGCAGATTTTGATTTTTGCTTTTTTAACGATTCTGTTTTTGATTTTTACACGTCCTTTTATGTTAAAAAAACTTAAAATTAAAAATGGGCAAAATACAGTTAATCCTTTGGTTGGACAACAGGTTGTAATTATAAATGATAAGTCAAAACTCGAAGGAAAAACGCAAAACGGAGTTGTCTGGACTATTATTCCGTACGAAAATCAGGAATTGCATAAAAATGACATTTGTATTGTAAAAGAAGTTTCTGGAAATATTCTAAAGGTTTCTTTAAAATAAATTAGGGGGAAAAAATGAACATTATAATTCTTTCAATCATTTTATTTATTTTGATTATTCTGATTATTGCAAATATTAAAATTGTTCCGCAGTCAGAAGTTTATGTAATTGAACGTCTTGGCGGTTATTATGCAACCTGGCAGGTTGGTTTGCATTTAAAAATGCCTTTTATTGACAAAATTGCAAGTAAAGTGGGACTAAAAGAAAAGGTTTCGGATTTTCCACCGCAGCCTGTAATTACAAAAGATAACGTTACAATGCAGATTGATACTGTTGTTTATTGTCAGATTACAGATCCTAAGCTTTACACTTATGGTGTTGAAAATCCAATGAGCGCTTTAGAAACTCTTACAGCAACAACTCTCAGAAATATTATTGGCGAACTTGAACTTGACGAAACTTTAACAAGCCGCGACGTTATAAATTCAAAAATGCGTGCAATTCTGGACGAAGCAACCGATCCTTGGGGAATTAAAGTTACCCGTGTTGAAGTAAAAAATATTGAACCACCAAAAGCAATCCGCGAAGCAATGGAAAAACAAATGCGTGCTGAACGTGAACGCCGCGAAAAAATCTTAATTGCCGAAGGTCATAAACAGGCAGAAATTCTCGAAGCCGAAGGTCGAAAACAGGCAATGATTTTGCAGGCCGAAGCAGAAAAAGAAGCCGCAATCCAGAAGGCAAATGGCGAAGCTCAGGCAATAAAAGTTGTTCAGGAAGCAAAAGCAAATGGACTTGCAATGCTTAGAGATGTAAAAATTGACGAAGCAACTCTAAAACTCCGAAGCCTTGAAGCCTTAGAAAAAGTTGGCGAAGGTTCGTCTACAAAGATTATTATTCCTTCAGAAATTCAATCAATGACAGGCCTTGTTTCTTCTTTAAAAGCAAGTTTGTAATATGTTTGCCACATGATGGTTTCGACGGGGCTCAACCACCGTGTGTAAGCGTTAGGGATTTCTGCGTGCAAGCACGCTGAGAGTTTGCGTAGCAAACTCTTTATTAGACGTGTGCGCAAAATGCGCACGATCCTAACGCAAGCGTTAGGGATTGTAGGGGCGCGGAGCGTTGTTTTGTATATAGCACGCCGGTCGAGCTTGTCGAGACCAAGGGATAGATGCAAAACAATGGAGCGCTTAGCGCGGAACCCCGAAAAGCCCGACCTGCCGGATGGCAGGGAACGCCAGGTAAAATCTTTAAAAAATTATCTTGAATAAACGTTTTTTAATTGTTGTAATATAAAAATCATGAAAGTAAATATTAGAAAAGCTGACAAAAACGATTTTAATGCTGTGTTAAAAATATACGACAATATTCACACGGAAGAAGAAAGTGGAAGAACTGTAATTGGCTGGGTGCGCGGAATTTATCCAGAAGCAAAAACAATTGAAGATGCTTTAGCACGCGACGACCTTTTTGTGATCGAAGCAGATGGCGAAATAGCAGGAACGGTAATTTTTAATCAGATTCAGGTTGATTCATACAAAAACGCAAAATGGCAGTACGAAGTTGCCGACAACGAAGTTATGGTAATGCATACGCTTGTAATCGATCCGTCTCAAAAAGGCAAAGGTCTTGGAAAAGAAGCCGCTCATTTTTATGAACAATACGCCCTGGAAAACGGCTGCCATTATTTAAGAATTGACACTAACGCTAAAAATGTGTCAGCCCGTGCATTTTACAAAAAATTGGGTTACAAAGAAATTGGGATTGTTCCGTGCGAGTTTAATGGAATTGCGGGAATAAACCTTGTGCTTTTGGAAAAGCGTGTGTGATTGAAATAAAGCGCTGATTGAGCTTGCCGCCCGAAGGCACAAGCGGAGCGCAGTAATCAAGCGCAATGCAGTAAGCAAGCAATTTACTGTAACTGGCGCCACGGATGGCGCTAAACTCTAGTAACCGCAAGAAACGAAGTTTCTTGTCGCGACAGGATGTCGCATTACTGGTGGTTTCGACTTGCTCAACCACTGGGGGCAGACAATTCTTTTGTCATTTTGCACTAAAAAAACAAAAAAAATTTGTAAATTTTACATTTTTCTGTCAAATAATTCTTATTAAACTATGTTTAATTTCAGGAATCAAAGGCGGTTCTTTCTGGCTGTTCAGGCCGGGGAGAACCGTTTTTTTTTGTCGGAGAAATCCCTTTTTTAGGAGATGCAATATGAAAAAGATGTTAAAAAAATCGCTTGCTGTCCTGGCTGGCTGTGCAATGGCCATGAGCCTGTTTTCCTGCGGAGAAAAAAAGAATTCTGCAAAAACTGTAAAAATCGGTATTCTTTACAGCACAACCGGAAACTTTAGTATTTCCGAAACTCCAATGCAGAATGCTGCAAGAATGGCTATTGACGAAATTAACGCTGCTGGCGGTATTAAAGGCATGCTGATTGAACCTCTTTACGTTGACTATGGTTCTGATCCTGCAATGGCTGCTGAAAAAGCTCAGCAGATGATTTTAAAAGATCAGGTTATTGCTATTGTTGGTACTAACGCTTCTAACACTCGTTTGGCTGTAATTCCAACAATTGAAAAATACAACGGTGTTCTTGTTTACAATACTTTCTATGAAGGCGAAAAACCTTCTAAAAATGTTCTTTACACTAATACCTGTCCTAACCAGCAGGTTGCTGCTTTTATTCCATGGATGATTAAAAACCTTGGTCCAAAGATTTACATTGTTGGTTCTGATTATGAATTCCCACGCAAGGCTATTAGTTTTGCAAAGGACTATATTACAAAGAACGGCGGTCAGATTGTTGGTGAAGAATACACTCCAACAAACGAAACAGACTTTTCTTCTGTTGTAAACAGAATTAAGGCTTCTGGTGCTGACTGTGTTTTCTCTGCTGTTGCAGGAAATTCAAATGTTCCGTTCTATAAAGACTATGTTCAGTATGGAATGGATCCTAGAAAAGTTCCTTTGTGTTCAATTGCTTCGCACGAATCTGCAATTAAGGGTGTAGGTTCTGCTGCTGTTGGTAACTACGCTTCTTTTGATTATTTTAATTCAATTGATACTCCAGAAAGCAAGGCATTTGTAAAAAAGTATCAGGATCTTTTTGGAACTGCTACAACTGTAACAAATTCTGCTGAAGGCGCTTACCACGGAATTTATATTCTTGCAAAAGCTATTGAAAATGCAAAATCATTTTCTGCACAGGATATTATTGCTGCCGCTGCCGGAGTTGAAGTAAATGCTCCAAGTGGAAAAATCCGTATGCACGAATCTAATCATCATGCTTATTTGAATACATACATTGGTCAGGTTCAGGAAGATTTAACTTATAAAATTCTTGCTTCCAGCGACGGTTTAGTTGAACCAATTCCGGAGTAAGTTGAATACAAAGTATCTAAAAAAATTGTGATTGTTTTTAGATAAAGTTCTGGTGGTGTAGTTTTACAATCTGGTGACCTCCTCCTACGCCGGATTGTAGCACCGCCGAAGGCGTTGTTTTGGGGCGGTTTGCCTGCCAAACCGTCACAAAACAATGGAGCGAACAGCGGAAGTGCGGAAAGCCGGAAAACGTCCGAAAAAATCGAGAGAAAAAATCAGTTTTTAGTTTTAGAAAATACTTTTTTGGAGCAGCCAGATGAGTCTATTTTTTCAGCAGCTGTTGAATGGCGTAAGTAATTCTTCAGTTTTGTTTTTAACTACGATTGGGCTTGTAATTATTTTTGGAATGATGGATGTCGTAAACAATGCCCATGGCGAATTTATTATGATTGGTGCTTATACTGCCTGCGTTACGGTCAACACTCTGCACGTTCCTTTTGTTGTTGCCTGTATTCTGGCAGCTTTAATTACCGGGCTTGTTGGAATTTTGATTGAACAGGCTGTTATTAAAAAGCTTTATGGAAAGGTTGCAGAAACCCTGCTTGTTACTTTTGCGCTTGAATATATTATTCAGCAGGTTGTGCGCATGATTTTTGGACCAGAAAACCAGACTGTAGAAGTTCCTGTAAAAGGTCAGTTGTCTGTGCTTGGCGTTTCTATTCCTTATTACAACCTTATTTTGATTTTAATGGCAATTTTTGTTCTTTGCCTTACTTTAGTTCTGTTTTATAAAACTTCTTTTGGAATGCAGTTGCGCGCTATTACTCAAAACCGCGACATGACACAGTGTCTTGGTATTAACGTTGCAAAAATAAATATGTTTACTTTTGGTTATGGTGCAGCTTTGGCTGGTTTTTCTGGAGCATTGATTGCGCCAATTAAAAGTGTTTTTCCGGGAATGGGACCGAGCTTTAACGTTGACGGATTCCTTGTTGTAATTCTCGGTGGTTTGAATTCGATTATTGGTTCGTTTGCAAGTTCATTTGTAATTAACGAATCTATTACGATTATGTCCGGCTATATGAGCCAGGTTGTTTCAAAGCTTTTAATCTTTGTTGTAATCATCGTTATTGTCCGCTTTAGACCAAACGGATTGTTCTCTTCTAAAGAAAAGAGATAGGAAGGCGTATTATGAGTTTTGAAGATAGATTAAAGAAATTTAACACTCCGGGAATGTCCCGCGTAAAGTCTGTAACTGTTGAAAAGTGGATTGCCTATGCTTTGTTTGCACTTTTGTTTGTAATTCCGCTTTTTAGCACAATGTATAATCAGCTTGTTTTTGGCAAATTTATTTCTTACATGATTTTTGCCCTTGCCCTTGATATTTTGTGGGGTTATGCCGGATTGATGAACTTAGGTTTTGCTCTCTTTTTTGGGCTTGGCGGTTATGTTCTTGGAATTTCGCTTTCGTGCCAGAATGGTTTGCCTGCGTTTATGGAATTTGGCGGATTAACTCAGATTCCTCTTTTGTATAAGCCGCTTGTAAATATTCCTTTTGCAGTTTTAATGGGACTTTTTGTGCCTTCGGCAGTTGCCTTTGTTCTTGGACTTTTTATTTTTTACAGTAAGATTAAGGGCGTTTTTTACAATCTTATTACACTTGCTCTTGCAGCGCTTTTTGAACTTTTACTTGCAACAAAACAGATGTACACGGGCGGTTCTTCCGGAATTAACGGAATTGCGAGCGGTCTTGATAAAATTACTTTTTTTGGAAAACCAATTTCGATTACGGGCTGGTATTACATTGGTTTTGCTGCCTTGATTCTGGTTTATGTTTTGTGCCGTCTTTTAACAAAGGCTCGTTTTGGTTCTGTAATTAAATCAGTTCGCGACAACGAAGCCCGCCTGCAGTTTTTGGGCTACAACCCGGCTGTTTTTAAGATTGCAGTTTTTACGATTGCAGCCTTTTTTGCAGGTTTTGCGGGAATGATTTATCTTCCAATGACATCGTTTATTTCGATTGAAGCTGCCGGCGTAAGTTTTTCTACAATGGTTTTAGTCTGGCTTGCAGTTGGTGGACGCGGTAATTTGACTGGTTCTATGGCAGGCGCCCTGCTTGTAAGTTTTTTGCAGTCAAAGCTTTCTGAAAGTTTTGGAAACATGTGGCAGCTTGTTCTTGGCGTTGTGCTGATTTTAATCGTTTACTTTTTGCCAAAAGGAATTATCGGAACTTTGCAGGATATTCAATACAACCGCAGAATTTCTAAAGTTCTTGCTCAAAGCTCTTTAGGTTCAACTACAAAAGAAGCAGAAGGGGAGGAAAAATAAAATGGCAGCATATCTTGAATTAAGGGACGTTTCCGTTGTTTTTTCTGGATTCCGTGCAGTAAATAAAGTAAATCTTAAAATTGAAGAAGGTGAACTGCGGGTTTTAATCGGTCCAAACGGAGCCGGCAAAACTACAATTATGGATATGATAACCGGCAAAACCCGTCCGACAGAAGGTCAGATTTTTCTTGATGGACACGAAATAACCGGCGAAGCGCCTTATAAAATTGCAGAAGTTCATAAAATTGGCCGCAAGTTTCAGGGTCCGAACATTTTTGCAAATATGACAGTTTTTGAAAACGTAGAAGTTGCACTGCGAGGTTATTCTTCTCTTATAAAAACTTTTACATATCGCAGAACTCCACAGATTATTGAAAAAATCGATGGAATTCTAAAGCAGATCAACCTTTACGAATATCGTGACATGATTAGTGCTTCTCTTTCGCATGGACAAAGACAGTGGCTGGAAATGGGAATGGTTCTTGCACAGGATCCAAAAGTAATTCTGCTTGACGAACCAACTTCCGGAATGACGGCCGACGAAACCTATAAAACCGGCGAAATGATTTTAAATGTAATGAAAGGAAAAACGATTCTCGTAATTGAACACGACATTGATTTTGTAAAACAGATTGCGCGTCGCGTAACGGTTTTAAACCATGGCGAAATTCTTGCGGAAGGTTCTTACGAAGAAATTACAAATAATCCTGAAGTTGTGCGTGTTTATCTTAAAAATGATGATGCTCTTGAAGAAAAGGAACTTACTCCAGAAGAAAAAATCATTAAACAGATGCGCAATGAACTTTTGGAAAAAGCCACCGAAAGCGCAGCTGAATAAAATTGCAGCGGAACTTGTAAATTAAAAGGGAGCCAAAAATATGCTTGAAGTAAAAGATGCATGCGTAAGCTATGGCAAAAGCCGTGTTGTAAATGGAATATCCTTAAAAATAGAAGGCGCAGAAACCTACCTTGTGCTTGGTCGTAACGGTGTTGGAAAAACTACTTTTATGAAAAGCATAATTGGACTTTTGCCGGTTGATTCTGGTTCAATTTGTTTTGAAGGAAAAGACATAACAAAAAACAAGGCATACGAAAGATCTCAGTATGGAATTGCCTACGTTCCTCAGGGACGCGAAATTATTCCAATGTTGACTGTAAAAGAAAATCTTGAACTTGGTGCGGTTGCACATAAAAAAGTTCAGTTTGAATCAAAAGTAAAAGAAATTCTCGAATATTTTCCAGATCTTCTTCCTCATTTAAAAAGAAAGGGTGGAGTTTTGTCTGGCGGACAGCAGCAGCAGCTTGCAATTGCTCGTGCCCTTATGAGTGATCCAAAAATCCTGATTCTTGACGAACCGACAGAAGGAATTCAACCTAATATCGTAATGGGAATTGCAGACATTCTTAAACGTTATCAGAAAGCAAAAAATATTCCTTTGATTATTGTTGAACAGAATCTTCACTTTGCACGCAAAATTGGCGATCGTTTTATGATTATTCAAAAAGGTCGAAGCGTAAAAGAAGGCAAAATTGAAGAATTGACGGACGAAGTTTCTGCAAAATATATTTCGGTCTAAAGTGCCTGAAAAATGGAGGAGAAAAAATGGCAAAAAATTATGTAATTACAATTGCCCGCGGATTTGGTTCAGGCGGAAAACAGACTGCAGAGCAGATTGGACAGAAACTCGGAATTCCAGTTTACGAAAAACAGATTCTTGAAATGGCATCTGCTTATTCTGGTTTGAGTGAAGAAATGTTTATTGAAGTTGATGAAAAACTTCGTGGAAGTTACGTTACAAACGCACTTTCAAAATTCACTTTTCCAAAAGAAGTTTCTCCAACAAGCAAACGTTTTGAAAGCGATATTAACCTTTTTTGTATTCAGGCAGAAATTATAAAGCAGCTGGCAAAAAATGTTTCGTGTGTGATTGTCGGAAAATGTGCTGACCACATCTTAAAAGATTTTGACAACGTTGCAAGTTTTTATATCGAAGCTCCACGCGCTGCTTGTCTGGATTCAATTATGGAAAAAACCGGCGTAACAGAAAAAGAAGCTGCAAAAATGATTGAATCCACCGACAAATACCGCTCTGAATACTACAAATTTTATTCTGGCGGCAATTATTGGACAAATCCCGTTAATTACGATCTTACGCTCAACAGTGCAAGGGTAGGCAGGGATCGTTGTGCAAACGTAATAATTGATTATATGAGAGAGCGTTTTGGTTCAGATTTTGAAGACACATTTAAAGAAAAACTTTTTTAGATAAAAACGAGGTAAAAACTATGTACGAATGTGATTTAGAGAGAATGCAGGACAAAATTACGACATTTTCAAAATTTGGAGATACAGGACACGGCGGAATTACGAGATTTTCGCTTTCGCCGGCTGCAATTCAGGCTCGTAACGAAATAAAAAATCGCATGACAAAACTCGGACTGGATTTTAAAACAGACGATCTTGGCGATATTTATTGTACACTTCCAGGCACAGACGCTAATGCTGGTGTAATTATGTCTGGCAGCCATTGCGATTCTGTAAGACAGGGCGGTAACTACGATGGAATTCTGGGCGTTCTTACTGCAATGGAAGTAATTGAAACAATCGTAACTCAAAAAATTCCTCATAAGCATCCGATCCAGCTTGTTGTCTGGACAAACGAAGAAGGCGCACTCTACGAACCTGCAATGATGTGTTCTGGAATTATCTGTAAAAAGTTTACAAAAGAAGACATGTTTGCTTCTGTTGCAAAAGACGGTTCTGGAAAGACATTTGGTCAGGCACTTGCAGAAAGCGGTTTTGAAGGTGAAGAAAAAAACAGAATCAATCCTGCAAAAACAACTGCTTTGGTTGAACTTCATATTGAACAAGGTCCTGTGCTCGAAAACGGTGGTTATGACGTTGGAGTTGTAGAAGGTGTTGTTGGAATGATTAACTATGAATTTACATTCCATGGACAGTCAGACCATGCAGGCACATTCCCAATGCCGTATCGCAAAGACGCTCTTTATGCTGCAAGCCAGGCTCTTATTTATCTGCATAATGAATTTGACAAACTTGGAGACAGCACCCTCGTTTATACAACAGGAAAAATCAGTTGCCATCCGGACATTCATACAATCGTTCCTGACGAAGTAAAATTTACTCTCGATGTTCGCCATCAGAATGCTGATGTAATTAAAAAGTGTGTTGAAATAATCAAAAATATGCCAAAAGAGTGGGCAAACTGTACTATGACTTACGAAGAAGCCTGGGCACGTAATACAATTCAATTCTATAAAGAATGGGTTGATGATGTAGAAAAATCTGCAAAAGCCCTTGGTTACAAAAGCCACAGAATGTATTCTGGAGCAGGCCACGATGCTCAGTATTTGAGCGAAATTGTTCCGACAACGATGATTTTTGTTCCAAGCAAAGGCGGACACAGTCATTGCGAAATTGAATATTCTCCAGTTGAATGGTGCTGGAAGGGAGCAAATGTTCTCTTAAACACAATTTTGGAAATTGATTCAACTAATTAATGTAAGCCTTTGGGCGGCGCCACTAAAGCGTCGCCAGGCTTTTGTCTTATCTGTAAATATCTGTCGAAAGATATTTAAATGCGTTGTCTGCAAGCACTGCGACAATTGTTTTTCCTTTTGATTCTTCGCGTTTTGCAATAATTTCTGCTGCTTTTACTGCCGCTGCTGCTGATTGTCCCAGGAAAATTCCATCGGATTTTACAAGGTCGCGGCCTGTCTGGTAAGCGTCGTCGGCATCGATGTTTATTACTTCCGAAAGTAATTCGTCTGTCTGCCATTGTGCTTCTCTAAAGAACGGAGGTTCTCTTTCGACTGGAACGTTAGAAAACTGTAATACGCCGTCTATTGTGTGTTTTTCTGGATGAGAAGCGTCTTTTAAAGAAGCATTTGACGGCTGAACTCCAATAATTTTAATTTCTGGATTTTGTTCTTTTAAATATTTTGCAATTCCTGCAAGAGTTCCGCCGGTTCCAACAAGGGATACAAAATAGTCAATTTTGCCGTCTGTGTCTTTCCAGATTTCCGGGCCGGTTGTTTTGTAATGTGATTCTGGATTTGCTTCGTTTGTGCCTTGATCAATATAAAAAGCATTGCGCGATTTTGCATATTCACCGAGTACAATGTTTAATTTTTCAAACGAAAGACCGCCTTTTATTACATCTAAAAAGCCCGGAACTTTGTCGCATGGAACAAGTTCTGCGCCGTAAGCTTTTAAAATCTGAGTGCGTTCTGCACTTACTGCCGGCTGTAAGATTACAATGTATTTGTAACCGCGTGCATTTGCAAAAGCGGCTGTGGCAATTCCTGTGTTGCCGCTTGTAAAGTCTAGAATTGTTCCGCCGGGCTGGAGCTGACCGTTTTTTTCTGCTTCGAGAATCATGTTGAGTGCTGCACGGTCTTTTATTGAACCTGAAGGATTAAAATATTCAAGTTTGCCTAAGATTTTTGCGTTAAGCGATTTTTGTTTTTCAAAATTTGTAAGTTCGACAAGTGGCGTGTTTCCTACTAACTGTGTAATTGATGAATAAATGTTTGCCATGAGTTCCTCCAGGGGCCTTGTAAGTGAGTGAAAGTTTAGGTTTTTATTTATAACTTGTCAATACCTATTTGAATACTAGGTTTTAGCAGGTTTTTTGGGCGGAGTAAGAATAAATTTATAATTTATATGCCTTATAGCCCCGGGTGTAGCCCCTTTAGTTGGCACGAATGTGCCAATTAGCGGACAGCGAAGGGCGAAACACGGGAAGCGGGAAAATCAATGTGCTCTACCACTAAAAACTTAAAATATATATAATGTGCGAATGTTGTATCAGTTTGCACGAACTCGTCTTACTTTTGGTAAAGACAATATGGAAAAAATTTTTGCTGCGCGCGTTATTGTTTTTGGAATTGGGGGCGTCGGAAGTTTTGTTGTAGAAGCTCTCGTGCGTTCTGGAGTTGGCGCCATTGATATTGTTGATGATGACAGAATCTGTCTTACTAATTTAAATCGCCAGCTTTTTGCGTTGCGTTCTACTGTGGGTAAAGATAAGGTTGATGTTGCTGAAGCGAGAATTCACGATATAAATCCGGAATGCAAGGTTACAAAGTTTAAAACATTTTTTATGCCGGAAAATGCGGATCAGTTTGATTTTAGCCAATACGATTATGTTGTTGACTGCATTGACACCGTAACTGGAAAGCTCGCAATTGTTACAAAGGCAAAAGAAGCAAAAGTGCCTGTAATTAGTTGTATGGGAGCTGGAAACAAGGTTGACCCGACTCAACTGCATGTTGCTGATATTTCGAGAACAAGTGTTTGTCCTTTGGCTCGTGTAATGCGAAACGAACTTAAAAAGCGTGGAATTAAAAGATTAAAGTGTGTTTATTCAACAGAACCTGTAATTCCGCCACATGACGAAGATATGGATGTGAGCTGCAAAACTCATTGTGTCTGTCCGCCGGGAACAAAACGAACCTGCGCTGTAAGAAACCAGGTTCCGGGGAGCAATGCGTTTGTGCCTTCTGTTGCAGGTCTTATTATTGCAGGTGAAGTTTTAAAGGATTTAACACAATTCCATGTGACAAATCTGTTTCCAGTTATAAAAAACAAAACTGCAAAATCTGTAAAAAAATAGAAGAAAGGAAAGCCAAAAAATAAAGAATTAGAAAAGCGATATTGAATAAAGATTTTAAAAAATAAAATAGGCTGCCTTAAAAATTTTCAGGCAGCCTTTTTATTCAATAAATTGAATCTATTAGAAAACTGTAACAACTTCTCCGTTTGGATATTTGTTGTTGATGTATTCTCTTACTTTGTCGCTCTTAAGAGCTTTGATTAAAGCCTGAATTTCCGGTTTGTTTTCGTTTCCTGCTTTTACTGCAATTACATTAACGTATGGAGAAGATGAACCTTCTACAAAAAGTCCGTCTTTTTTAGCAGAAAGTCCTGCTGGAAGAGCGTAGTTGCCGTTAATTACTGCTGCATCAACATCGTTAAGAACGCGAGGAAGAGAAGCGGCTTCGATTTCCTTGAACTTAAGTTTGAGAGGGTTTTTCTGAACATCGAGAGGTGTTGCTTCGATTCCGGCTCCAGCTTTTAAAGTAATGAGTCCTGCTTCCTGAAGAAGAAGAAGTGCGCGAGCTTCGTTTGTTGGATCGTTTGGAATTGCAACAGTTGCTTTCTTTTTAAGATCTTTTAAATTTTTGATTTTATTTGAATAAACTGCAAATGGTTCAACGTGGATTCCTGCAGCGTTTACAAGGTGATAGCCTCTTTCTTTGTTAAAAGATTCGAGATAAGGAATGTGCTGGAAGTAGTTTGCATCAATGTCGCCAGATTCAACAGCGTCATTTGGTGTTACGTAGTCTGTAAATTCAATTACCTGTAAGTCGATTCCTGCTGATTTAAGATCGTCTTTTACAAGATTTAAAATTTCTGCGTGTGGCTCTGGAGTTGCTCCAACTTTAAGAACTGACTGAGCATTTACTGCAACTGCTGCGAGTAAAGCTGATGTAATTGCTAGAATTTTTTTCATACTGAATTCTCCTCTGTGGTGAAAAATATTACCTACAGATATACTAGGTTATAAAAAATCTGTCAAGACATTTTTGTATTGTTTATCAAAAAACGCTGACGGCTAAAAAATGTAGCAAAGATTAAAAAAAAATTCAAAAACGAATTTTTAAATGCTATGATTATAACAATCTGTTATTTTTGCATGGAGGTGTTTAATGTTCTGGAGTTTTCTTTTTGCGCTGTTGATTTTTATATTTCTGATTGTATTTTTTCTTGTTTTTGACAGAATTTATTCCTTCCGGAACAAAAATCCTTCTTTTATGCAGAACCTTACGGAAGGCTTAAATCCTTTAAAACGAACGGCAGAAATTACTGGAGTTTTTATAATGTGCGTGCCTGTTATGCTTACTTTTTTGCCTTATAAACTGCGCATTGAAAAAACTTATCTGTGGTTTTTTACGCACAAAATTGAAAAAGAAGTTTCGATTCAGGCGACAATGCTTACAGCCCTTGCTGCAATTTTTATTTATGGTTCGTATCTTGTGCGTTACGGATTTTTTAAAAAAGAGAATAAAGAACAGATTATTTTTTCGGTTGCGCAGGCGGTGATAAATATCTGGGCAATTTCGGGATTGTGTTCTATGTTTGTTGGAAACAGCGTCTGGAATCTGCCGGTTTTTAACATAAGCGGGCAGAGTTTTTTATTAATGGTTATTCTGCTTTCCTGGATTGGTGCAAAATCGATTGCAGGTTTTTTGTGGATTCTGCTGATTTTTGCAGGAATTTCGCATATTACAGAAATTAATTCTGCAATGGGAATTTACGGCGCTCTTTACGTAGTTTTATTTTTTGTGTCTTTTTTGCTGCAGCTTTCGGATATTGTGCATTTGCAGGATTTAAAAAATGATTTTTGTGGCAAAACATTAAAAGCCAGAAGCAGAATAAAAAAAGACGTCTGTGCTTCTAAAAAAATTGTAAAAAAACTTCTATAAAACAAGGCAGAGATCTAGCCCGGATTGAAGGAGCGGCGCAAAGCGCCGGTGCGCAGCACTGGAGCGCGTAAGACGCGGAACTCCGCAAAGCCGGCAGAGACTGTCCACACTTTGCAAAGAAAACTGGCTTAAAAAACAAAAATTACAAAAGCGTACTAAAAAGGCGCAGGAAACGATCTGTAAACGACATTGAGTGATGTTTTTTGTTGTGATATTTTTCCGTTACGTTTTCGCAAATTTTAAAGAGAGAATTAAAGTCTTTTTGAATGTCTTTTAAAACATTTGTGTTGTACATTAAAACTCCGTTTTCGAAATTGTGATGAAAACTTCTAAAATCCATATTTATGGTTCCGACGGTTGCAAGTTTTCCGTCTGCAAGAACCTGTTTTGCGTGAATAAAACCTGGAGAATATTCAAAAATCTTTACGCCGCTGTCAATCAATTCTCCGTAAAAAGAGCGGGTCATTTTGTAGACAAGTTTTTTGTCTGGAATTCCTGGAGTAATGATTCTTACGTCAACGCCTCTTAAGGCTGCAAGAATAAGTTCACGCTTCATTTCGTCGCCAAGAATTAAATATGGAGTTGTAATGTAAACGCAGGATTCTGCCCATTTTATTATGTTTAAATAAACGTTTTCGCCAACGTAGGAATTGTCGAGCGGAGAATCTGCATAAGGCTGAATAAATCCTTTGTTTGCCGTCTGCGTATTTTTTTCTACTGTCAAAGCTGAATCTGCTGCTCTGGAAGAATCTGAAACAAAATATCTGGCAACGTCTTCGAGAGTGCCTTTTTCCTGGCTGTTCCACATTTCCAAAAAAAGTTCTGTAAATGTGTTTACGGCTTTGCCTTCAATTCTTAAACCGCTGTCTTTCCATTGACCGTAAGGATGTGTGTAATTAAAATATTCGTCTGCAAGGTTGTAGCCGCCTGTAAATCCAATTTTTCCGTCTATAACCATTATTTTTCGGTGGTCGCGGTTGTTCATAAAAAGCGAAAAAAGAGGGGAGAGTGGATTAAAGTCTTTGCATTGAATTCCCAGCGCGCGCATTCTTTTTATAAATTTGCGGTTAATGTAGCCAATACTTCCAACGTCGTCGTAAAGAATGCGGATTTCGACTCCGGCGCTGATTCTGTCTTTTAAAACCGGGAGCATTCTCGAAAAAGCCTTTGCTTCTTCGATTGCGTGATATTCCATAAAGATGAATTTTTTTGCATTAGAAAGATCTTTTAATTGCTGGTCGAGACAGTCAACTGTGTTTGCGTAAAAAGTTGAATTTTCGTCAGCAAAAGCAGGAAATTTTTCTATCTGCGAAAGATAATAGAACTGGTTTGCAACTCTTTTGTCCTGACCTTTTATTTCTTCAAGAATTTTTTCGTCAGACGGAATACGCAAAACGCTTTCTGCTTTTATTTTTGCAGTATTGTTTTTTACCCGTTTAGACTGGTGATTATTTTCGCTCAAAAAATAAAGTGTAATGCCTACGAGTGGAAAAACAAGTATTAAAATTAACCAGGGAACTTTTAAAGAAACGCTGTAATTTTGTTTGTTGTAAACATGAATTACGAGGGCTGCAACTAAAAAGTCTGAAGCAAGAGCAATCCAGATTGAATAAGATTTGAGTGTACTGCTGATTCCCCAGAGCCAGAAAATTTGTACTCCAAACGAAAGAAAAGTTGCGATTAAGCGGATTATGCTCGAACGCAGGAATTGTTTGACTTTTAAATTCATTTATTCCCCTTTTGTAAAGCTCAAAAATCTCTGTCTTTAAAATAGTAAAAAGTTGAACAATCGGCAATGAAACTAAAAAAATGTATTGGCAATAAAATTCTTTAATTTTGTTAAAACAGTTTATTAGTTGCTTTTAAAAAGGGGAGTGGTAGCATTTAAAGAGTATTGAACAGCGAGGACGTTATGAATATTTTTCTTCAAGCTTTGGTAAACGGAATCCTGATAGGCGGTTTTTACTCGTTAATGGGAATGGGCCAGAATGTAATTTTTGGCGTTATGAAAATTATTAATTTCTGCCATGGCGAAATGTTAATGCTTGGTATGTATCTTACCTTTGTATTCAATTATTTGGGATTTGATCCGTATGCAGCACTTCCGCTTGTTGCTCTTTGTTCATTTGGAATTGGAGCAATAGTTCAGCACTTTCTTATTACTCCGTCTTTAGGAACTCACAGTTTTACTAATCTGCTTTTTTTAACAGTTGGTCTTGGTCTTTTGTATCAGAATGTTGCTCTGGTAATTTTTTCTTCATTAAACCGTACAATTGTAACTTCTTATTCCAGCATTACACTTCATCTTGGACCGGTTTCAATTCTTCTTCCAAAACTTGTAAGTCTGATTGCATTGATTTTTATTACAGTTGGACTTTTTCTCTTCTTAAAATATTCAAGAATCGGAAAAATGATTCGTGCTGTTTCTCAAAATTCAATTGGTGCAGAAGTTGTAGGAATTCCTGTAAAGCGAATTTACATCTTTACTTACGGACTTGGCTGCGCTCTTGCAGGAATTGCAGGCGACCTTCTTACACTTTTTTATGTTATTAATCCGACGGTTGGCGCACAATTTAGTTTTAAAGCGCTGATTGTTGTTGTTGTCGGTGGATTTGGTTCAATCCAGGGCGCGTGCATTGCTGGTATTTGTCTTGGACTTATGGAAACGCTCAGCAGTCTTATAATTGGTCCAACTTACCGCGATTTAACGGTATTTGTTGCATTCATCATAATCCTTGTTGTACGTCAGATAATCATTTTAAGAAAGCGATAATCGCTTAAAAAAAATGAATCTTTGTAAGTTTTACTTTAATTGAGGACAGGAATATGTTTAATCTAAATTCAACTTATAAAAAACGAAAAACGATTGCCGTATCACTTTTTCTTTTAATTCTGCTTTTGCTGCCGATTGTTTTTTCTTCAAATCCGTATCTGGTTAACGTTTTTATCGTTATCTTCTATACAACTACAATGTCTTTAGCGTGGAACCTGCTTGGCGGAATGACAGGCCAGAATTCTCTTGGACATGCGGCTTACATGGGACTTGGCGCTTACATTGCCTGCCTGTTTATGACAAAAAGCGGAATGAATCCATGGATTGCAATTCCAATTGCAATGATTTTTGTAGGTTTGCTTGCCGGCATTGTTTTTTATCCATGCTTTTTGTTGCGTGGACCTTATTTTACACTTGTTTCAATCGCATTTGGCGAAACAATCAGACAGTTTATGCTTAACTGGGAATTTGCCGGAAAAGCAATGGGAATTCCTTTGCCGTACGGTGAACCTTCGTTTGCTCAATTCCGCTTTCATTCAAAAACGCCTTATTACTACATTGCACTTGTAATGGTGATTGGAGTTTATCTTTTAATGAGAAAAATCAACAAAAGTAAACTTGGATTCGCACTCAAAACAATCCGCGAAGACGAAGATGTTGCAAATGCAATCGGAATCAACCCAATGAAGTACAAGGTAATTGCCCTGGTAATTTCTGCAATGATTGCAGCACTTGTCGGTTGTTTTTATGCAAATTACAACCGCTATATTGACTGTGATTTAATGCTTCAATCTTTTTCAACTGAATTTATTCTGCCAGCAGTAATCGGCGGAGCCGCATTTGTAGAAGGGCCTCTTGTTGGTGGAATTATTCTTTTAACTTTGAGTGAATGGCTCAGAAATAAATTTGGAGGAATTCTTCCTGGAATAAACATCATTCTTTATGCAATTACACTTTTGTGTATTATTCGTTTTAGACCAGTTGGAATTTTAGGCTGGTATTCAAAAAGCCGTGTAAAAGAATGGATTGATCGTAAAATCTTTGGCAAAAAAGCTGAAGAAGATTCAGAAGGGCAGCCCTTAAAAAACTAGTTTTTTTGAGTGTGCATTAAAGAGGTTAAAAATGGATTCACCAATCATCAGAGTTGAACATATTACAAAAAATTTCCGTGGACTTCGTGCCGTAAATGATCTTTCTCTCGAAATTCAGGAAGGCAAGATAACCGGAATGATTGGCCCAAACGGTGCCGGAAAATCTACTACATTCAATATGATTTGTGGTTATTATCCGCCGTCGCAGGGACACATTTTTTACAAAGGAACAGATATTACAGACGAAAAACCATATCACTACACAGATATGGGAATTGCACGAACGTTTCAGATTATGAAACCGCTTTCAACACTTTCTGTTCTGGACAATATTATTCCAAGTGCATTCTTTGGACGCAAAAAAGCAAAAAATATGGCAGAAGCAAAAGAAATTGCAGAAGGCGTTCTTGAATTTACAGGCCTTTATTCAAAACGCAATGTAATTGCCGGTGAAATGGGAACTCCAGATCAAAAAAGACTGGAAATGGCGCGTGCGCTTGCAACCCAGCCACAAATGCTTTTTTTGGACGAAGTAATGGCAGGACTTAATCCGGCAGAAACAGACCAGGCGATTGAACTTATTCACAAAATTAACGAAAGTGGAATTACAGTCTTTTTAATTGAACACATTATGCGTGCAGTTGTAAATCTTTGCGAAAAAGTAATCGTTCTTCATCATGGCGAAAAAATTGCAGAAGGTTCACCAGAACAGGTAATGAACGATCCATATGTAATTGAAGTTTATCTTGGTAAAAAGGGAAAATAGGAATTTGCTATGCTAAAAGTTGAAAATCTTTGTGCAGGATACGGAAAAGTTCAGGTTCTCTGGGATATTTCCCTCGAAGTAAAAGACGGTCAGGTTGTTGCAATCCTTGGTTCAAATGGAGCTGGAAAAACAACAACAGTCCGCACAATTACCGGAATGGTAAAAGCAACAAGTGGTTCTGTCGTTTTTAATGGCGAAGAACTTGCAGACCGTTCAAGTCGGTTTATACTGGATCAGGGAATAGTTCAGGTTCCAGAAGGAAGACAGCTTTTTACTGGAATGACAGTTTACGAAAATTTGCAGATGGGAGCTTACAATAAAGCAGCAAAGGCAGCGTTTGCCGAAACAGAAGAATTTGTTTATCAGGCTTTTCCAAAACTAAAGGAAAGACGAAAGCAGATTACAGGCACTCTTTCTGGCGGTGAACAGCAGATGGTTGCAGTTGCCCGCGCACTTGCAGGGCTTCCAAAGCTTTTAATTCTGGACGAACCTTCATTGGGACTTGCGCCAAACATTGTAGATGATATTCTTGAAATTGCCGTTAACCTTGCGCGCCAGAAAAATATTGGAGTTCTTCTTGTTGAACAGGATATTACAAAGGCACTGGCAGTTTCAGATTACGGCTATGTAATAGAAAATGGACGTGTAGCACTTCAGGACACTGCAAAAGAACTTGAATTAAACGAACACGTTAAAAAAGCTTATCTTGGTATTTAATCAGGATAAAAAAATCAGCGTTCCAGCGTTTTTATTTTAACGAAAGGACGTGCAGGCATTTGTAAAAATATTCACAACTGATTTTTACACTGCCTTAAATATAAATAAACGAGTTTTAAAAGGAGGACTCATTTATGAAAAAAATTTCTTCAATTTTATTGGGAAGCTTACTCGCATCTTCAATGCTGCTTCTTAACACAGGATGCGAAAAAAAGTCCAGCGAAGCACAGACAATTAAAATCGGTGCAATGTATGCTCTTTCTGGCGACAAAGCTGCCATCGGAAATAACATCATGCGCGGTGTAGATTTTGCCGTAGAAATGATCAATGCTCAGGGTGGAGTAAACGGCCGCAAAATCGAAATTGTTCGTGGCGACACTCAGGGAGACCCAAAAGTAGGACGCTCTGTTGCTGAACGCCTTGTAACACAGGACAAGGTAAACGCAATTCTTGGCTGCCACCAGTCAACAATCACACAGATTGCCGCTCAGGTTTGCGAACAGTACAAAATTCCAGAAATAACTGCAATTTCAACAGTAGACAATCTTTCTAGCCAGGGGTATGAATATTTCTTCCGCATGTGCCCAACAAACACAGATTATGTAGAAGATCAGTTCATGTATCTTAAAGATCTCGAAGACAAAAAAAGCGTTCCGATGAAGAACATTGCAATCTTTGCAGACAACTCAAACATTGGACAGGAGCTTATCCGCTGTTCACGTGTACTCGCACCAAAATACGGATTTAACATTGTTGCAGAAGTTCAGTATTCAAGCGGAACAACAGACTTAACATCAGAAGTTCTCAAAATCCGCAACGCAAACCCAGATGCAGTTCTCTGCGAATCATACATTGCAGACGCAATTCTCTTTACAAAAACACTTACAGAACAGAACGCACATCCACCAGTAATCGTTGCAAAAGCTAACGGATTTGCAGATCCTTCTTTCGTTCCTGCAACTCCAGGAATTTCCAACGGTATTGCCTCTGTAGTTGAATTTTCAGCAGACTTCCCAAAAGGCGCAGAAATCAATGCAAAATTCAAGGCAAAGTATGGTGTTGATATGAACGGCCACTCAGCAGAATCATTTACAGCAATCTGGATTCTTAAGACAGCATTTGAACAGGCTGGTTCAACAGACGGAACAAAAGTTCGCGACGCACTTGCAAATATGCACATCGTAGGACAGTTCCCTAATGGACCAAGAATCATTCTTCCATACAACGAAATTAAGTTTGGCGACGAAGAAATTGACGGTGTAAAACATCATCACAACAATATTCCAGCAACAGTTGCCATTGCACAGATTCAAAATGGCGAATGGGCAACCGTATGGCCATTTGAAGAAGCAGCTGCAGATGTTCAGTATCCGGCTCCTTTAAAATAATCTGCGATTAAGCAAATTTTCAGCCACTGGTTGTTAAAACTGGTGGCTTTTTTTATTATTTTTACTTGAATTACGGGCGTTCCGGCAGCAGGCTGCCGTCGGGCTTTTCGTGGTTCCGCGCTAAGCGCTCCATTGTTTTGCATCTACACGGTGGTTGAGCCCGTCGAAACTACCAGCCAAGACTGTTGCCGCTCTATTACTGCGCTCCGCTTGTGCCTTCGGGCAATAAGCTCAATCAGCGCGGATAGTTCAACCACCGTATAGCTGCAAAACAACGCCTTCGGCGCCACTACAATCCCTAACGCAGGAAACAAAATTGAACGAATTTATAGATTTTCATACTCATTTGGATTCTTATAAAAATACGGAAGAACTTCTTTTGCAATTAAAAACATTCAACGGAACAATCATTTCTGCTTCCATGGATTTATCATCATTTTTAAAAACAAAAAAACTTGCCACAAAATCTAAGGCTTTAGGTTATTCTGTAAATATTATTCCAACGCTCGGCGTTCATCCGGCAAAAGTTCCTTCAGAAATAAAAAAATTAAAATCTTATGAACCATTTTTTAAAGATTCTCCAATAATTGGCGAAATTGGAATGGATTTTTGCTGGTACAAAGAAGCATCTCCAGAAGCCCAGGAAAAAGTTTTTAGATTTTTTCTTGAACACTGCAACCAGGAAAAAAAATATTGTGTAATTCACACAAAAGACGCAGAAGAAAAAATCTGCCGGATCCTCGAAGAATACAAAAATGCAAAACCAATAATACACTGGTACGACGGCCCAGAAGAAATTTACAAAGAATTCATACAACGTTCTTATATGCAGACCTTTAGCTGCGAAACGATTCGCTCAAAACATATTCAAAACCTGTTAAGACAAACCCCAAAAAACCTAATCCTGGCAGAAACCGACAATCCCGATTCAGAAAAATGGCTGGGTGGCCAGGACAGTTCAATATTTCTAATAAAACGCATTTATAAAGATATTGCAGATATTTTGGGACTTTCAGAAAAAGAAACACAAAATCTTATAAGCCAAAATGCAAAGCAGATATTTTCGCAATGGTAAAAATAGGGGAAACAACTTTCCGTTGGGTAGAGATGAGAAAAGAAAGTTATATAAAGCGATGGTAGACAGAAGATATATTATAAGAAGTATTTTTTATTTCTGTAATGAAACTTACGTCCGGGTGGTCATCCCCCTAAATTTGACCAAATTTAGGGGGATGACCACAAGAATTCTGCAGGCTTTTCTTACGCTGAGCCCGAATCTTTCAAGAACAAAATT